>JAAYZJ010000400.1 GCA_012514915.1 Lentisphaerota bacterium
CGAGGCGGGGCTGCCGGTGCAGGCGGTTCATTTTGTCAAGTATCCGCTCGACTCGATGTGGCTGCGCGATTTTGGTCCTTTCTTCAGCCGCTGGTCCGATGGACGGGTCAGCATCATCCATCCCACCTACATCAATTCCGATCCCGCCGACCGGCGTCCGCGCGATGATTCGTTGTCGGCCTATGTCGGCGGGGTTCTCGGCATGCCCGTCGAGCGGATGGACCTGGTGCTCGAAGGCTGCTCAACGGGACGATTCTTATGCCCGCGTATTCGGGCGTGGACGCGGCCCTCGAGGCGGAGGCGCGGGCGACCTACGCGCGGCTCATGCCCACCTGGAAGGTCGCGACGATCCTTTCCGACTCGCTCGTGCGCAAGCGGGGAGTGCTCCACTGCATCGGCATTACGATCCCCGGGCATGTCAACGTCCTGCCGCTGCTGGGCGAGGCGCTGTAGGGCGTTTCGGAGGTTTTAATTGAAAACCCGCTACGCGGGATCCGGGTTGAACCGCCGGGCCGCCAAGGGCGCCGGGGGGCGAGCCAGCGGATGTGCCCGCCGTCCACGCGTCGGAGTCCCGCCTTCAGGGACTGGTGATTTATTCCCGGCGCGCATTAATCAGGAACTCAAGAACGCAAGAAGGATGCAGAAAAGCGCGGTTTCCACAAACAAACAATTTCCTGATTTCATGAGTTCCTGATTCAAAAAACAGCAGGGATTCGCAATAAGTCAACACTCCCTAAAGCCGGCACTCCGACACGGGAGGTGCTTCCGGCACAGCCCCGCCGTCAACGAAGAACCAAGGTTTTCGCGTGTTGCCAACCTCGCGATGCTCCCTTTTCGCCCCCGCGGCACTGACCCAATGCAAAACATTGCAAAACGATCTTGAAATCGATTGATTCGACCCCCAATCCACGTTAAGATACCCGCATTTAAACCTGAAGCGTTACCAGGAGTCCGGCATGACCCAGCATGGTTTTTTTCAGCCCCATGATCCCGATTGCAGCTTCATCCTGACCGATCCCGAGACCCGGCGTCCGTGGCAGGCCTATCTGCTCAACGAACGCCAGATGTCGCAGATCGACCAGTTCGGCCACGGCTATGCCCGCTATTGGAACGAAAAGGGCGAGGATGTCGGCATTCTGCCCGAGGGGGGGCCGCCCGCCTCGCGCATGATCGCCATCCGCGACGCGGGGCAGGAAGGACGGCCGGACGTCTGGTCGCCGGCCATGTTTCCCGGCACCGAACCGCCCGAGGATTATCAGGTCGTCTTCCATCCCGCCTATTGGGAGGCCCGCGGCAAGCGCGGTGGTGTCCGGGCGAGTTGGCGGGTGTTCGTGCCCGCCGAGGAGCCGCTGGAAGTCTGGACGGTGCGTCTCGCCAACGAGACCGACACGCCGGCCGTGCGCGACGTGTTCGCCTATGCCGCGACGGTTCTCAACGGCTACTGCCTCTCGCTCTACCGGTTCTATGCATCCAATACGATGTACATCCAGGGGCACGACCTACCCGACCTGCACGCGGTCTGGGTACACAACGCGACGCCGATGCTGCCGCACGACCGCTACAACGCTGTCATGGCCTGCGACCATCCCTACTGCGGATTCGACACGGCGCCGGCCTCATTCCTGGGCATGCCCGGGACGGTCTTCGCCGCGCGAGCGCTGCGCGAGGGGCGCTGCGGCAACGTGCATGCCTACGAAGGGCAGACCTGCCTGGCCATGCAGGTGCGGGTGGAGCTCGCGCCGCGCGAGACCCGCGAGCTGCAGTTCATCGTCTCGACGACGAGCGGCCCCGGCCACATCCGGGATCTGACAACGCGCTGGTTCGCCGACGGGGTGGTCGAGCGTGAATGGGCCCGCGCCCAGGCCGCCCGGCGTCGTGAACGCGACGCGCTCATGGTCTCCAGCGCCACGCCGTCGCTGGATTCACTCATCAACGTCTGGGCCAAGGTGCAGAACCGTCTGGCGGTCCTCTTCCGCAAGGGGTTCCGCGATGTCCTGCAGGACGCGGCGGGGATGAGCCTCTACGATCCCGCCCGCGCCCGCGAAGCGCTGGCCGAGGTGTTCAGCGTGCAGCGCAACGACGGCGCCGGCATTCGCGCCTGGAAGCCCTACTGGGACAAGATGGAGTACAGCGACGGTCCCTACTGGCTGACGCTGATGACCGCCGCCTATCTGCGCGAGACCGGCGATTTCGCCTTCCTGCAGGAACAGCTCCCCTTCATGGACGGCCCGCCCGCTTCGGTGTGGGAGCACATGAACCGCGGCCTCGACTACCTCTACAACGACCGCAATGCGCGCGGCCTCGTCCGGCTGCGCTTTGCCGACTGGAACGACGGACTCGACGGCCCGGGCAAGGGCGGCGAGGGCGACAGCGTCATGGTCACGATGAGCCTTGTCGGCGCGTTGCGCGAGCTGGAGTCCATCGCCGCGGCCGCCGGCCTCAAGCCGACGTTCGACCCCCAGCCGCGGATCGCGGAGCTCTGCAGCGCGATCGAGCGGCATACCTGGACGGGCGACTACTACATCGGCGGCTATGCCGACGATGGACGCCCCTATTTCGCGCCGACGGAGACCTACGGCAAGATCTACATCAATTCGCAGGCCTGGGCGATCCTGTGCGACGTGGCGCCGCGCGAACGCTGGGACGCGCTGATCGACGTCACCACGCGGCACCTCAACCATCCCTACGGCTTCCGCCTCTTCTATCCCTCCTTCCCGAAATACGATCCGCGCATCGGGCGTTGCAGCGGCGAGCTGCCCGGTATCTTCGAGAACGGCGCCGTCTACAACCACGGCTTCGCCTTCTTCCTGCACGCCATGTGGAAGGCTGGGAAGTACGAGGCGGTGTGGGAGCACCTGCTCAAGCTGCTGCCCGACAGCGAGGCCAATCCGAGCGATCGGACGACGGCCGAGCCGTTCGTGCTCAACAACTGCATCTTCACCGAAGAGGCGCGTCACCGCGACGGGACCTGCCGCGGGGGCTGGTGGACGGGGACGGCGGGCTGGGTGCTGCGCCTCGTCGGCAACGGACTCACCGGGCTGCGGCCGGAATTCGACGGTCTGCACGTCGATCCGCGCCAGGTCGTCGCCGCCGCCGGACTGCGCCAGGTCAAGCGGACCTTCCGCGCCACCCGCTACACGGTCGACTACGTGTCGGGCGCGGGGACGAAGGGCGTGGTCGTCGATGGTCGGCCGCATGATCCCGGCCAGCCGCTGCCGCCGGCGCCGGGCGGCGACGTCCGTGTAGAGATTCGCCTGTGACTACACGTTGAAGAGGAAGTGGACCACGTCGCCGTCCTGCACGGCGTATTCCTTCCCTTCGACCCGCAGGGCCGCCGCCGCGCGGCATGCCTGCTCGGAACCGTGGCGGATAAAATCGTCGTAGCCGATCACTTCGGCGCGGATGAACCCACGCTCGAAATCGCCATGGATGACGCCCGCCGCCTGCGGCGCCAGGGTGCCGCGCCGGATCGTCCAGGCCCGGACCTCCATCGGGCCGGCCGTGAAGAAGCTGATCAGCCCCAGCGTCTCGTAGGCCAGACGGATCGTCTGGTCGAGTCCGCTCTCCGCCAGCCCGTAGGCGGCCAGCATCTCGGCCCGCTCGGCCTCGGGCAGCGAGCAGAGTTCGGCCTCGAGCTGCGCGGCGATCGTGATGACGGCGATCCCTTCCGGGCGGGCATGCTCGCGGAGGGCCGCCAGGTGGCGGTTCTCGTCGGGCGTGGCCAAGTCGCTCTCGTTGAGGTTGGCGCCGTAGATCATCGGCTTGTCGGTGAGCAGGTGCAGGTCGGCGAGGGCGGGCAGGATGGCGTCGCCCTCCTGCCGCGGATAGAGACGGGCCGGCCGACCCGCGTCGAGGTGGCGCTTGAGATCCTCCATGGCGGTCAGTTCGGCGCGCAGGGCCTTGTCGGCCCGCGCCTGGCGCCCGATGCGGTCGATACGCTTCTCGAGCGTCTGCAGGTCGGCCAGCAGCAATTCGGTCTCGATGATCTGGATGTCGCGCACGGGATCGACCCCGCCTTCGACATGCACGACATCGTCGTTCTCGAAGCAACGAACCACATGAATGATGGCGTTGACTTCCCGAATGCGCCCGAGGAACTGGTTGCCCAGGCCGTCGCCCTGGCTGGCGCCGCGGACCAGCCCCGCGATATCGACGAAGTCGACCGTGGCCGCCACGATCCGGCCGGGATGGACCCGCTCGGCCAGCGGCGCCAGGCGGTTGTCCGGCACGGGAACCGTCGCCTGGTTGGGCTCGATGGTGCAAAACGGGTAATTGGCCGCCGCGGCCTGCTGGGTCCGCGTCAGGGCGTTAAAGAGGGTCGACTTGCCGACATTGGGAAGACCGACGATTCCGACTGCTAATGGCATAAGGGTTCCTGGGTTGCGAGCCGACCACTTTACACCGAACGGGGCCGCTTGACAACCGTACGCGTTATGCTACGATCGTTCTTGTCCTGGCCAATCGCTTCCCGTGCCTCCGTTGACCGGGTGGACACGGATTGGCTGCATGGGGACGAGGGCATATGATAAAGGCGCAATATTTCTGGCTGGCGATCGGGTTCTTCCTCATGACCGCCGAAGTCGTCACGCCGGGGTTCATCCTCTTCTTCTTCGGGCTGGCCGCTGTGCTGGTCGGCATCCTCTGTTTCTTCATCCCGCTGTCGGAGACGCTTCAGTTGCTGCTGTTTGCCGCGTTTTCGATCGTCACGCTGCTGACGCTGCGCAAGCAGATGAAAACGCTGTTCACCGGCCGCAGCCGCGACGGGGCGGCGAGCTTCGACGATGCCTGCATCGGAAACCACGCCATCGTCACGTCGCGCATTGCCGCGCCGCTCGAGGGCAAGGTCGAACTGAACGGCGTGCTGTGGAACGCGACGGCCGACGAGGTGCTTGAGGCTGGGACGCCGGTGGTGGTGGCCGGACGGGACGGGCTTTCGCTGACGGTGCGTCGGCGATCATAGGAAAGGTGGAATTCTCATGCAGTTCATCGCCATTGTCATTGTGTTTTTCGTGATCGTCACGCTGTTTAAATGCGTGAGGGTCGTGCCGCAGAAGAGCGCCTACATCGTCGAGCGCCTGGGCAAGTACCATGCCACGCTCGAGGCGGGCTTCCATCTGCTGGTTCCGATTATCGACCGGGTGGCCTACAAGCATTCGCTCAAGGAGCAGGCGATCGATGTGCCGCCCCAGATGTGCATCACCCGCGACAACATCTCCGTCGAAGTCGACGGCATCCTTTACCTGATGGTGATGGATCCCGCCAAGGCCTCCTACGGTATCGCGAACTATCTCTTCGCCTCGACGCAGCTCGCCCAGACGACGATGCGCAGCGAGATGGGCAAGCTGGAGCTCGACCGCAGTTTCGAGGAACGCACGCACATCAATAGCGCCATTGTCGAGGCGGTCGACAAGGCGTCCGATCCCTGGGGGGTCAAGGTGACCCGCTACGAGATCAAGAACATCACGCCGCCGCAGACGATCCGCGACGCAATGGAGAAGCAGATGCGGGCCGAGCGCGAGAAGCGCGCCCTGATCGCCGAGTCGGAGGGCGACCGCCAGGCGCGCATCAACCGGGCCGATGGCGAGAAGCAGGAGGCGATCGCGCGGTCCGAGGGCGAAAAGATGAAGCGGATCAACGAGGCCGAGGGACGCTCGGCCGAGATCAAGATGATCGCCACGGCGACGGCGGCCGGGATTCGCGAGATCGCCGCCGCCACGCAAAGCGAAGGGGGTCTCAACGCCGTCAATCTCCGCCTCGCCGAGCAGTATATCAACGAGTTCGGCAACCTGGCCAAGACGGGCAACACGATGATCATCCCGACCGACCTGGCGAATGTCGCCGGGCTGATCAAGACGGCCAGCAGCGTGATTCAGAACCTGCCGGCGAAGAGCTAGCGCGGATCAATCAGACGCGCCCGCCTGCGCACGCAGGCGGCGCAGCTTGCCGGCCATCGAGGCGCGTTGCAGCGTGCTCATCCGGTCGACCAGCAGCACCCCGTTCAGGTGGTCGGTCTCGTGCTGGATGGCCCGTGCGAGCAGGCCCCGCGCCGTCAAGGTGCGCCGGGTGCCCTCCAGATCGGTGTAGGCGACGGTCACCTCGACGGCCCGGGTGAGGTGTACGGAGATCTCTGGAAAGCTGAGGCAGCCCTCCTCGTCGCGCTGTTTCCCCTGCATGGCCGTGATTTCGGGGTTGAGCATCACGAGCGGCATGGCGATCGAGGCGTTGAAAGCCGCATAGGCTTCTTTTTCAGCATCCGTCGGCACGTCGATCACGCAGACCGACTCCTGGCGGCCGATCTGCTCCGCCGCGAGCCCGACGCCCCGTGCCGCCTGCATCGACTCCAGCATGTCCGCCACCAGTTGGCGGATTTCAGGAGTGATCTCGGTTACGGGGCGCGCTTTCGCGCGCAGGGCGTCGTCGCCGAATGTCACGATCGGTTGAACCATTTGCCTCTTCCTTGGTGAACACGCACGGTGGCGCGGGTCATGTGAACAGGTTAGCAGGGGCGTTTCAGCTTCGCAAGCCCGGAAAGCCGCCGTCGCCGACGGCCTACAGGCCGGCGCGGGCGCACCAGCGCGCGAGTGGGCACCCCCCGCAGTGGGGATGGCGCGGCGTGCAGCGGGTCTGCCCGAAGGCGACCAGGTGGCTGTTCCAGGTGCGCCAGTAGCGCACCGGCAGGATGCGACGCAGCTCCATTTCGGTCTCCAGCGGCGTGGCCGTCTTCAGAAGACCGAGGCGGTTGGTGATCCGGTGGACGTGGACGTCGACGCAGATGGCCGGCTTGCCGAACCCGAGCGACACGACGAGGTTGGCGGTCTTCCGGCCCACGCCGGGGAGTTCGCAGAGCGCTTCGACGGTCTCGGGCAGCTTCCCCCCGAAGAGGCGGTCGATCGCGCCGGGCAGTGCGCTCAGATGACGCGCCTTGGCGCGGTAGAAGCCGACGGGATAGACGAGGTTCTCGATTTCCGCGACGCTCAGGGCGGCCAGGGCGGCCGGTGTCGCCGCCCGCGCAAAGAGCCGCTCGCAGGCGGCGGCCGTGCAGGCGTCGCGAGTGCGGGCGCTGAGGATGGTGCCGACGAGAATCCGGAACGGATCGTGGGTCTGCGCCGCGACCAGATCGAGGATCGGCGCGCGTTGCGCCTGGAAGGCCGCCTTGAGCCGACGGTTGACGGCCGGGAGGTCGGCCACCGTCATGCCGACATGTCCCGCAGGATGGCGGCGGCGGCGGCGGCCGGGTCGGGGGCGGACAGGACCGGCCGGCCGACCACCAGATGGGTCGCCCCGGCCCGCACGGCCTCGCCGGGCGTCGCCGTCCGCTTCTGGTCACCCATGTCCGCTCCCGCCGGACGCACACCCGGTGTCACGAGCAGCGTTCCCGCGGGAAGCTCGGCCCGCAGGCGCGCCACTTCGCGCGGCGAGCAGACCACGCCGTCGGCGCCGGCCGCGACGGCCATCCGCGCCAGCGCGAGAACCTGGTCGTCCATCGCCCGCGTCACGCCCAGATCCGTGAGATCGTCCTCCCCGAGGCTGGTGAGCACCGTGACCGCCAGCAGGCGCGGCCGGCGGTCCGGCGGGCAGGCACGGGCGGTCGCCGCGGCCGCCGCGATCATCGCGCGCCCGCCGGCGGCGTGCAGGGTCATCAGCTCGACGCCGGGCTGGGCGGCCGATCGGACGGCACGCTCGACGGTGCGCGGGATGTCGTGGAACTTGAGGTCGAGAAAGACGCGCCGCCCCTGCGCCGTCACCGCGCGGACCACATCGGCGCCCCCCGCGCAGTACAGTTCCAGTCCGATCTTGTAGAACTGGACAGGGCCGTCCAGCGCAGCGAGGACCGGCGCCACGTCGGCGGGCGAGGGGACATCGAGGGCGACGATCAGTTTGGCCATCCTGTGTGGAACTCCGGAGGTGGGGGAGGGCATCGTGGCCTCACTTGGCGGCCGTCGTCAATTGCTCGAGATGCTTTCTGACCAGTTCGGCGGCGGATGCAATGAGCTCGTCCTTCTGCGCCTGGCGCGCCAGCTTCTCGAGCTCCTTCTCTGACGGCTTGGCCTTGTTGGCGCCGCCCTTCTTCTCGGCGTTCTTGTCGAAGTCCCGGTTCATGTCGCGCTCGGCCTTCTTGTCGGCCTTCTTCCGCGCCACTTCCGCATCGAAGGGGCCTTCCTCCCGCAGCTTGCGGGGGGAGAGCTTGGCGGCGGGGAAGGCGTTCCCCTTGGTAAGGTCGTTGGACTCCCACTCCTTCTTGGCCGCCGCCAGGGCGGCGGGGAAATGGCGGGTCTCCAGCTTGATCTTCTCCTTGAGCGCCGACAGGCCTGCGCGATCCAGCACCTCGTAGGTGGTGGTATCCTTGTCGATGTCGGTGACCGTGACCATGTAGGCGGAATCGGCCCGCAGGGAGGTTGTCAGCAGTAATCCGGCGGCCAGCAAGGCGGCCGGCAGTCGGTTCCATCGCAGGTTGATCATGCCGTTTGGCTCCTTTCGGCCCTGGGCGCACCGGTTGACAGACCGGCGGACGGCGGCGGGCCTCGTTGAATAGGTAACGCCCCCATTGTACCAGCCATTCCGCGGTCAGCAATAACATTCTCGTTCGCGGGACAATTGAAAACCACAGTCTGCTTGCCAGCGCGCCGGAAAACAGGGACAATGGCCCCATGTCGAACACGTTTGGACACCTGTTTCGCATCACGACCTTCGGCGAATCGCACGGTGCGGCGATCGGTGTGGTAATCGATGGCTGTCCGGCCGGGCTCGAACTGGCCGCGGCCGACATTCAAAGGCAGCTCGACCGGCGGCGCCCGGGGCAGAGCGCCCTGACCACCCCGCGCAACGAGTGCGACACCGTCGCCGTGCTGGCCGGCGTGGAGCACGGGGTTACGCTGGGCTCGCCGATCGCGCTAAGCATCGCCAACGCCAACACGCGGCCCGGCGACTATGCGTCGCTGGCCGACGTCCCCCGTCCCTCACATGCCGACTTCGCCTCGCTGATGAAATACGGCATCAAGTCGGCCAGCGGCGGCGGCCGGACAAGCGCGCGGGAGACGGTCGGCCGGGTGGCGGCCGGCGCCGTGGCCGCCAAGCTGCTGGAACGGATTGGGGTCGAAATCGTGGCCTATGTGCAATCGGTCGGCTCGATCGATGCGGAGGGCATCGATCCCCTGACGGTCACGCGCGAAGCGGTCGACGCGACGCCCGTCCGCTGCCCCGACCCGGCCGCCGCGGCCGGCATGGAGGCGGCCATTCTGGCGGCCAAGGCCGACCACGACTCGGTCGGCGGCGTCGTCGCCTGCGTCTGCCGCGGCGTGCCGGCCGGCTGGGGCGAGCCGGTCTTCGACAAGCTCAACGCCCTCCTGGCGCATGCGATGTTCTCGCTGCCGGCCGTCAAAGGCTTTGAAATCGGATCGGGTTTCAGCGCCACGCGGATGCGGGGATCCGCGCACAACGACGCCTTTTACCGCCGTGACGACGGCACGCTGGGCACGCGCACCAACCGCAGCGGCGGCATCCAGGGGGGCATTTCCAACGGCGAGCCGATCCTGTTCCGCGTGGGCTTCAAGCCGACGCCGACACTGGGGCGCGGCCAGGAGACGGTGGACTACGACGGCAACCCCGTCCATCTGGAGGCGCGGGGGCGCCACGATCCGTGTGTCCTGCCGCGCGCCGTGCCGGTTGTCGAGGCGATGGCCGCCCTGACCCTGATCGATGCCGCCCTGGCGCAGCGGGCCACCGCGCGCTGGCCCGGCTAGCCGGGCTTTCGCGGTTCGCGCTCTTTTTTTGTCCGCATGAAAGTCCAATGATTTGGTTTTGAAGATGCAAGGGTTACAGCAACCATGTCCGACACTTCCACATCCCCCCGCAGACCCAACATCATTCTGATCAACTGCGACGACCTCGGCTACGGCGATCTGGGCTGCTACGGCTCGACCTGCAACGACACGCCGCATCTCGACCGGCTGGCCGCCTCGGGCGTGCGGTTCACCGACTTCTACGCGGCGGCGCCGGTCTGTTCCGCCTCGCGCGCGGCGCTGCTGACCGGCTGCTATTCGCAGCGCGTCGGTCTGGCCGACTACCAGGTGCTGTTCCCCGGACAGGCCCAGGGGCTCAACCCCCGCGAATGCACGATCGCGCGGCAATTGAAGCAGGTCGGCTATGCCACCAAGATCATCGGCAAGTGGCACTGCGGCGACCAGCCGGAGTTCCTGCCGACGCGCCATGGTTTCGACGAATACTTCGGCATTCCCTTTAGCAACGACATGGGGCGGCAGGTCACCCATCCCGACCGCGCGCCGCTGCCGCTGTTGCGGGACGAGACGGTCGCCCAGCAGCAGCCCGACCAGCGCGGCCTGACGGAGCGCTACGTCGACGAGGCGCTGCAGTTCATGCGGCGCCCCCGCACCGATCCGTTTTTCCTCTATCTGGCCCACATGTATGTCCATGTTCCGCTCTTCGTTCCCCGCCCGTTCCTCGACCGCTCGCGCAACGGCGCCTACGGCGGCGCCGTCGCCTGCATCGACTGGGCCATGGGGATGATCGATGCGGAGCTGCGGCGCCTGGGGCTGCTCGACGACACGCTCGTCATCTTCACCTCCGACAACGGTTCCCGGGCGCGCGGCGAAGGGGGCAGCAACGCGCCGCTGCGCGGCACCAAGGCCCAGACCTGGGAAGGCGGGCAGCGTGTCCCCTGCATCGTCCGCTGGCCGGGGCGCATCGCCCCGGAGACCACGTGCGGGGGGATCGCCTCCGCCATCGACCTCTTCGCGACGCTGGCCGAGATCACCGGCGCGCCACTGCCCGAGGCCCCGCTCGACAGCCTGTCGCTCGCGCCGACGCTGCTCGCGGGAAGCCCCACGCCGCGCCAGAGCTTCGCCTACTACCGCGGCCCCAATCTGGAAGCCGTCCGCCTGGGTGACTGGAAACTCCACTTCTGCAAGTTCGAGTGGACGCCGCAGGGGGCCGCGACGCGGGAGCTCCGCGAGCTCTACAACCTGCGCGAGGACGCCGGAGAAACCACGAACGTCATCGAGGACCATTGCTCGGTTGTCGCGGCGATCGAGGCTGAGGCGGAAGCGTTTCGCCGGCGGTTCGGCGACCGGCGCCTGAACCGCAACGGCGCGGAGATCCGCGAGGCGGGGGTATGTCCGGCCCCCCGGACCCTGACGGCCTACGACGCCGACTACCCCTATCTGGTGGCCTGCTACGATCTGGCCGACATGCCGACGATGGCCGGGTAGCCTCCGGGGCGTCCCCCTTCAGAACCGCATCCCGTAGCGGGCGCGGAGGAGGGTGTCGGGAAGCTCCGCCACGAAGCGGGAGGGGCGGCAGTTGAAGGCCTGGCCATCGCGCGTCTGGCGCCATTCCGGGATGCAGATGTTCAGCACATCGCGCGCGCGGGTCGTGGCCACGTAGAACAGGCGGCGCTCTTCGGTGTCGTCCTCGACCTCGCCCAGCGAGCGGCTGGAGGGGAACATGCCCTCCGACGCCCAGACGATGAAAACCAGCGGCCATTCCAGCCCCTTGGCCTGATGCACCGTGCTGAGGCGCACGGCATCGGCCCGCCGCCGCGAATCCTCGCCGTCGACTTGGTCGGTGTTGGTCAGCAGGGCGACTTCCTGAAGAAACGCCTCGACGCTGGCGCTCTGGCCGATCTGGGCCGCGACCTCCTGCACATCGTCGGCCCGTTCCTCGGCGTTCTCGTAATTGGCTTCGAGATGGGCCAGGTAGAAATGGTCGAGGAAATCATTCACCAGTTCCGCCGCGCCGCCCTGACCGCCCCGGGCGTGGTAGCGGACCAGTCCGTCGGCGATCGTGCTCCAGAGGAGGCGGGCCGCGGGCTTGACCAGCGCGGCGAGCCGTTCGCGCTGCGCCGCGTCGCGGCTGTCGAACGACGAGCCGAGCTTCTGCCAGTACGCGGCGACGCTGCGCGGACCCACGCCGGGCAGCAGGCCGAGCAGACGGTCGAAGGCGAGGCGGTCGAGCGGATCGTGCGCCAGGCGCAGCAGGGCCAGCACATCCTTGATGTGCGCCTGTTCGAACACGCCGATGCCCGAGGTGATCACGAAGGGGACGCGGGCACGCGCCAGCTCCATCTGGAGCTCGATCGAGTGGAAATGGGCGCGGTACAGCACGGCCATGTCGCGTAGGGGGCGTCCCTGCTCGTGGGCGCGGCGAATCAGGGCGACCACGGCCTCGGCCTGTTCACGGCCATCGCGCAGGAAGAGCGTCAGCGGCTTGATGCCGCCGGGACGCGTCGCGCGGAGGGTCTTCTGGAACTGCCGGGGGTTGCCGGCGATCGAGGCGTTGGCGACGGCGAGGATTTCCGGGGTGCTGCGGTAGTTGCGCTCCAGCTTGATGATGCGCGCCGCCGGATAGCGGGTGGGAAACTCCATGATGTTGCGGAAATCGGCGCCGCGCCACGAATAGATGCACTGGAAGTCGTCGCCGACCGCCATCACGTTGCCGTACCCTGCGCCCAATCCGTCGACCAGCCGCGTCTGCAGCAGGTTGGTGTCCTGGTACTCGTCGACGAGTACATGGCGGAACTGCTGCTGGTAGCGCGTCAGGATGGCGGGATGCTCCTCGATCAGGCGGACGCCGTTGACGAGCAGATCGTCGAAGTCCATGATGCCGAGCTCCATCTTGCGGGCGGTGTAGCGCCGATGGATGCGGCAGATGTCGCCGGGATCGACCGCGAGCTGGTCGAGGCGCGTCTCGAGGATCTCGTCCAGCGGCCGGCAACGGTTGGCCGCCTGGCTGAACAGCCCGTTGAGCACGTCCTTCTTGGGGAAGTCCTTGCCGCCGAGCTTGAGTTCCTTCATGCAGTCGTCGATCAGCTTGCGGGTGTCGTCGCGGTCGGCGATGATGAAGGCGTGGCGGAAGCCGAGTAGCGGGGCATGGCGCCGGAGGAGGCGGTTGCAGACGTGGTGGAAGGTTCCGCTCCAGACGTCGCCGACGGCATCGCCGGCCACGCGCCTGGCCCGTTCCAGCATCTCGCGCGCGGCCTTGTTGGTGAAGGTCAGGAGCAGGATTGAATCGGGCGGGAGACCCTGTTCGACGAGGAACGCGACGCGGTAGACCAGGGTCTGGGTCTTGCCGGTGCCGGCGGCCGCCAGCACCAGCAGCGGGCCCTCGCCGGCGGTCGCCGCGGCCAGTTGTTCGGGATTGAGGATCGAGGCGTAATCGGTCATGGAAGTTCTTTTCCGGCAGGGGCCGCCGTGGCCGTGGCCAGCGCGAGAACCGGCGTATCGAGCACGCGCGTCAACGAGCCCTCGGCCTGTGCCAGGAGCTGGCCGATGGCCGGGTTGAGGGCATGGAGCCCGAGTGTCTCGGGGGGCGAGCCGCGGTCGAGGACGGCCCGGACGACGGTGGCGACCGCCAGCGTCGAGGGATCGTGCCGCAGCAGGAAACAGCCGGGGTGCGAGGCCGATTCGTCGATCAGGCCGGCCTGCAGCAGATCGTCGAGAACCTCGTTCAGCAGCCTCACGGAGATCCGGTTGCGCTGGGCGAACGAGACGGCGTGGATGGGCGGGCGGCCGGTGCGCATGGCGGCGGCGAGTTCGGCGGCGAGTCCCAGCGCGAGCTGCCAGCGGGCCCGCATGCCGGCCTGGCGGGCCCCCTGCTCGCGCCCGTAGGTCGCGGCATGCTGGCAGGCGAACGACAATTCGGCGCCGAAGAGGATGATCTGCCAGCTGGTATAGACCCAGGCCAGCAGGATGGGCAACACGGCGAAGCCGCCGTAGAGCTTGCTGTACTTGATCACGCCGACCTGCAGGCCGGTGCAGATGCGCAGCCAGACGAGAAAGGCGGCGGCCGTGACAACGCCTCCGATCAAGGCCGGTTTGAGACGGACCCGCGTGTTGGGCACGAATAGGAACACGGTCATGAAAAGCAGCGTCGTCAGCAGCAGCGTCGAGCCCTGCCGGAGCGGCAGCGAGGCGCTGGCCGCGCCGAGTGCTCCGGTGAACCAGCCGCCCAGATGCCGCGCGGCGAGGTCGGCGACCGGCACGGTCGAGGCCGCCAGCGCCAGGAAGGGGACGATCACGATCAAGGTCAGGTAGTCGGAGCACTTGCGCCAGAGCGACCGGGGCGGCGCGTTCCAGACCCGGTTGAAGCTGTGCTCGACCTGCGACAGCATGCGGATGGCCATCCAGAGGAGGACGACGAGGCCGATCCCGCCGAGGGTGCCAAAGCTGATCTGGCCGATCTGCTCGAACAAGCGGTCGCCGACCCGGTTGAGCTGCTGCACGAACTCCCCGACGAGGGCGGTCTCGTGCGCCGCGGTCTCGGGGCGGGCGGCGGCCAGTTGCGCGCCCATGCGGGCGATCTCCGTCCGGATGCGGTCATGGGCGAGTTCAGCGCCGCCGAACACCCGCGCGAGGGCCAATCCGAGGGCGACGAGCGGCACGAGCGACATCAGTGTGTAGTAGGTGAGCGCCGAAGCGTGCAACTGGCAGTCGTCGTGACGATAGCCGCGCGCCACGAGGTTGAGCACGCGCAACCCGCCCAGGGACTGCCGCCCCAGCCAGCCCAGCTCGCTGATCTCGATGTCCCAGAGATCGCCGATCCCACGCAGCCGGCGCCAGAGGGCGGAGCGCTTCCGTCGATCCAGGGCGTTGCGATCCGCGGTGTTCATGTTGCCATCCGCATCGCGCTATCGCCGTGCCGGCGGCGCAGCCTCCGGCGGCGGAGCCAGGACGGGCCATTCCAGCGTCAGCGTGACGCGATGCCGCTCCGGCGAGGCGGGCAGGCCGCGGATGGAGAGATCGGTGACGGCGCAATAGGGATTTTCCTGCTCCAGGCGCTCGATCAGCGCATAGACGTCGGCGTAGGTGCCCTCGCCGGCAACCTCGACCGTGTAGCGGGCGAAGGCCGACGGAGGCGTGGCCTTGGCGGTGCGGGCCGCCGGGCGCGCCGCGCCACGCCCGGCCGGCGCCTTGATCGCCGTGGGTGTCTCCTTCGCGCCAACCTCGCGGATCAGGGCGATTTTGAATGAGGTGTCGGCCGCCAGACGGTAGAGATCCCGCTGCACGGGATAGGAGCCCAGCACCGGGCGCAGCACGTACTGGTTGGTCTCCAGCGCCAGCGACGATTCCAGGGCGGCCACCTCGTGCTGCAGCGCGCTGATCCTGCGGATGCGGTCGAGTGCCTGGTCATTGCGGGCAACCCCCGCGTCGACTTCCTTCTGCAAGGCAATCGCGCGCCCGCGCATGGGCGCGATCAGCAGCCACGCGACCAGGACCATCGCCAGCACCGCCCCCAGGCAGGCCAGCAGTCCCGCCTGGGAGCGGGACAGGATTCGCCGTTCGCGACTCATCATGGGAACCTCCTCGGGGCCAGCCGGCAACGGATGTCGAAGATCGAGGACATCACGGCGCCGCTCTGCGGGTCGATGCGGATGCCGCCGGGAACCACGGTCCCGAAATCATCCGGCGGCGGAACCTGCTGCAGCGCCTCGAGCAGGCTCCGCACCCGTTTCTCGCCCTGCTCGGTTGCCGTGCGGCCCGTGACCAGCCAGGCATAGCGGCGCGCGGGACGGTCATCCTCCTGGGTCAAGGTGTGCTGCAGCACGACTTCGGTCAATTGCACGTCGGCCGGCACACCTTGGGCCAGGGCCAGCAGCCGCGACGCGGCATGCACTTGGACATTGCTGAAAGCCGCCAGATCGGCGGCCACGCGCGCCAGGCTCTCGCGGGCGGTCTCCAACTGCGTCGCGCGGGCGTGGTCCCCGGCCAGCGTCTCCCACTGCGCCTGGAGGCGGTGCTGGCGCCGCTGAACCGCCTGCAGCGTGCTGAATACGAAGATCCCATGCAGCGCCAGCCCCGCCACGGCCAGGATGGAGAGCGCCCCCAGCGTGGTGCGCAGCAGCATGAGGTTGGGGTCGCGGCGCTCCGCCTCGACCAGCAGGTTCACATGCATGTCATTTGCCCTCCAGCAGTCCCAGCGCCACGCCGGTCGCGGCGTGGAACCCGTGTGCATGACTTTTCACCTGTTCCGAAACGGCCGCGCCTGAGACCTCCATCCTGTCCCATGGGTCCCAGGTCTGTGGCTCCAGCCCCACCTGGTCCTGCAGTTCGCGCGCGAAGTCCTGATTGCCGGCGAGTCCGCCCGACAGCCAGATCCTCTCGATGCGGTGTCCCGACCGCCGCTCGGCGAAATCGACGGCGATGCTTAGCTGCCGCAGGAACGCGTCGTAGACCCGGTGCACCGAGGCGCGCACGTCGATGGAGCCGACATTGAGAATATCGCGGGCCGTGCCGGCCGTGACCCCCAGATCCTTCATGACCTGTTCGGCCACGGTTCCCGCGCCCTGCGGAAACGACCGGATCACGAGCGGCTGTCCTTTGAAGCAGATGGTCATTGTCGTGATGCGCTCGCCGGCATCGATAACC
>JAAYZJ010000401.1 GCA_012514915.1 Lentisphaerota bacterium
CATAAGTCCAGGAATCCGAGGTGCGGACGGGGCGGGTATTGGCAATCGTCAGTGTGTTCTGCCCTTTCTTCAGCAGTCCGGCAGGAATCGTCCGCTCGACCGTCGCCCAACCCACGAGATAGCGCGTGTTGGCGCTTTCCTTGCTGTGGGGAAACTGGACGGTGCCTTCGAGCGGCGTCCCGTTGACCGCGATGGTAAGCGGATTGCTCCAGGTGAACGGATCGTCCACGCCGGTCAGCGCGAGCGTGACGGCATCCGCCGGCGCCTGGTCGAGCGACAAGGTGCAGGTCATGGCGCCGTAGACCGTATCGGAGCCGAACAGCACACCCTTGGTGCGGACAATGCCCTGGCGCCCCCGCTTCCAGGTGCCGTCGGGCTGCATCTCGACCTGCCCCTCGAAGGCATCGTGGAAGCAGCCGGCGAAGTGGGCATCGTCAAGCACGATGCGCGCACCCGCGAGCGTCGTCGCTGCCTGTCCCGAGGAAACAAGGAGCAAGACCCCTGCGGGCAGGATGGCATGGCGCGGCAGGAGAGCGACAGCCATACTCAAGTTGGCGAGAAAACGCCTGACGGCGCCACTACAAACGCATGCAATCGACGCAAACGTATTTGTCGTGTGCCCGTAAGGGCATGATTCATCGCCTGCCAAATGGAGCATTGCTGGGAGAGCGTTGGGAGTCTGCGTCTTCATCGCGTCGTATCTCCGGTTGACGGTGTGTCGGGCGGCAGGAGGGCGTGCTCGGTATCGAGCTGCACCCAGGGGGGGATGTTGTGGAAAGCGATCCGGCCGCGCGTCTGATTCCCTACCGCCCAGAAGCAGCCGGCATGGCCGTCGCGCACCGCGATTGCCGTGTAGTCCTTTCCCGGTTCGGCTCCGGAGACATCGTACCGCTGGTTGCCGGGATCGAGCAGCGACAGACGAGGATCGCCTGTGCTGCGCAGTTCCGTCGTGGCCGCGGGAACAAACACATTGAAGACGACGCCCGAATCAAGCCAGAGTGGCTGCTCGGGCGAGGCTTCGAGGGCGAGCGCGACGCCTTCGGGGAACACGACGGTTCCGGTCGTCTTGCCCGTCTGCAGCGTCAGCCGGTACCGCGCGCCAGCCACGAGCTCGATCTGGTTGGTGCGCGCCGGGGCCGACGCGGCGACCGTCAGGATGATCGGTTCCGCGGCGGGTTCGGCGTCCTCGCGCGCCAGGGTCATCGAAACGTTCGGCCCTACGACGAACGGATACGGGCGCGACGCGCGGGGCACGAGCAGGCCGGATGCCCGGTAGCGGAACGGCAATGTGCGCATCGACGGATGCCGCGGCGCCGGCAGACCGGCGACCGGCATCAGATCACGGGAAAACACGGGCCGCTCGGCCACCGCCTGCCGCAGCTCGGCCCGGCGCACCTCCGCCAGCGCCAGGATCTCCTCGTCGGCATGCGGTTCACCCCTTCGCCAGACGGGATCATCGCCGAAGAGCCAGAGGTCGTCGCGCTTTCCTTTGACGTTGGCGTTGCAGAGGCGCCGCGCCAGCGCGTAGACGGCCACCATGCCGCGCGGCTGGATGCGGTGGGCGTAGGACATCAGATCCTGCAGCGCCGCATAGTACGGCTCCGTGTGGGCGGCGAGCGCCTCGAAACGGGCGAAACGGACCACATAGTCGAGGTAGGCCAGCAGATCGATCACGCGCTCGCGTCCGCCCGGCACCGTTGTGGCCCGCAGCCCCTGGTCGGCCAAATCATAAAGCCGCAGCAGGTTGATCGGCGTCAGCGGCTGGTTTTTGGCAAACTCGGCATACAGGGCCGTCATCGGTCCGCGCGCCGCCTTGCCGAAGGCGGCGGTGAGAAACTCGTCGCGGATCGCGGCGGGATCGGCGGCGGGATCCCACAGTAGACGGGCGGCCGTGTAGAAGCCGAGCGCCTGCGGCCCCCAGTTGTCGTTGCTCTCAGCGCTCAGCGAGACGGCGCCGGCCGCATGGTAGCGGGGAATCCACTTGGCATGGTAGTCGGGGCTGGCGCCCCGGATGCGCCCCGGCAGCCCGAAATCCCAGGCCTCGACGCCGTAGTACTCGCGGATGCCGAGCGAACCGGCCTTCTCGCCCCAGAGGCGAATGAGTTCCTCGTAGCTGTGGGGTCCCTTGTTGAAGGCCATCGCAACCTGGACGTGGATATTCGGCTCGACCGGTATCGCGGGGGGCTCGCGGTGCGAGGAGTAGGCGTACATGCCGACCCAGGCGTCGGGATCGACGGCGCGCAGGCCGCGCGCGACATGGTTGGCGAGCGACACCACGCGGTCGGTGGTCGATCCCAGCTTGAGGCAGTCGGGGCAGTGGCAGGTGCCGGTGCCGTCGGAGGGATCCATCGACACCATGAAGGCGAGCGGATTGGCCCGGCGGTTGGCCTGCAGCAGCGCCAGCCGGTCGTCGAGGCAGAGCG
>JAAYZJ010000402.1 GCA_012514915.1 Lentisphaerota bacterium
CGAATCCCTACACCGGCACGATCTATTTCGGGAACCCCGGCATGGGAACGAACGTGCTCGACGCCGATCGCCAGGTCCGCTACCTCGGGTTGCATGAATAATGGGTTTGGGCTCCTGGACCTGGGTGAAGATTCCCAACTCGTGGAATTCACGGTCACCAACGATTTTTATTTCGGGTACAGCGGCGGTAACGCCATTCTGCGCGGCATGCCCACCCATGGGGTCGCCTTCTCGATCGGCACCCCGGAAGCGCCCAGTTTCTTGTCGATCGGCTCCATCCGCACCCGCGAATACACGGTCGACGGCGAGGCCGATCTGGTGCTGGAGAACGGAACCTTCTCGGCCCATCTCCAGAATGCCGAGATCGGAGTCAGCCACTACACCGGGCCACACGATTATTGGGCCGTCGGCAAGCTGGACTTGCGCCACAGCGCCCTTCAGGACTTCGAAGTCGCCGATTCGGTGGAGATCGGGCGGGGGCAGCAATCCGCGAGTTACAAGCGGTCCGTCGGCAGGGTGTATTTTGCCACAGGCACGGTCAACATCGCAACGAACCTGCTGATGGGCGACACCCTGGCCCCCTCGTCGGCGCTGCTCGACCTGAGCGGCACGACCGTGACCGTCGGGCAGCAGGTCGAACTCTGGCCGACGGCCACGGTCAATACCCGTTTGCGGGGGTGGTCGGCCGGCTTGGAGATCACCTCCCGTGCCGCCGATGCCTTGTCGGTCTCCAACGGCGCGGTGATCAACGTCATCTTCGAACAGGATCCCGCCGACCTGGAGCAGCGCCGCTACGGGGGACTGACCCTGGCCGGCGACCGGATCGCGCTGTGCACCGCGCTGCACGCCGACGGGCGGCTCCTCTGGGACACGTCGGCCCTGTCACCGCGCTGGGCGAAGAAAGTCGCCATCCGGTACGATGCGGTCGAGGATGTCACCTACGTCGGCTTCGACCCCCGCACGCAGGGAACGCTCCTGCTGATGCGGTGACCGCGGCGCCAACAGGGTAGGACAGGCATTCCTGCCTGTCCTGTCGACTACAGCCGGCTACTGTCGACTACAGCCGGCTACCGTCGACCACCGCCTACGGCCGACTACCGTCGACTACGGCAAGGTAGGACAGGCATTCCTGCCTGTCCGTCGACCACGGCAAGGTAGGACAGGCATTCCTGCCTGTCCACGCACCTGTCCACGCACCTGTTCACGGCCGGTAGCGTCGTGCGCTGCCGCGCCCTTTCTTCCAGAAGTCGGCGAAGTCGGCCTGGAAGCGTTCCATGTCGATCGACTGGAAGGCGGCAGCGGTGGCGGCGGCGGGATTCTGCGCCGTGCGCAGGGCGTCCAGATAGGCGTCGGGAATGGCGGCATAGGTCCGCAGCCGGCGCGACGGCGCCCCTTTGCGGAGAAAGTAGACCAGCGACCAGGCGGTCGTGTAGTTGAGACGCCGGTCTTCGTCGTCGGCGGTGTAGAAATCGGCGGGCGCCATGCGCAGCACGGCCGGAATGTGCCGCACGACGGCGGGCAGGTTGTCGAGCAGGTGCCGCACACGCGTGCCTTCGCCGATCGTGACGCGCCTTCCGCCGCCGACTTCCGCGGCCTCGAACAGGCAGGCATGCCCCTCGTTGAACCAGATGGCCTGCTCACGCATTCCCGTCGCCTGGAACAGGTATTGGTGAAAACCCTCGTGCCGGATGATCTCCAGAATGCCGTCGCGGTTCTGATCTTCGGCGCGGATGACGAGTTCGCGGTGCATCGGCGACCAGAGCCCGTGGGTCCAGGCATGGTCGGGGCCGACGTAGTGCCGGTAGTCGTCGGCCGAGCTGAAGATGCGGACGACACTGACCGCTCGGGTGGCGTCGAAGGGGGGGATCATGGCCGAAAAAGCGTCATGTAAAGCCGGCAGGGTGGCCTGCAGTTCGCGGATCAAGGCCTTGCCCGATGCGCTGCCGAGGTCGGAGAGGAAAATGTAGGCATCGGTCTCGGCGCTCCACCAGCCGCGCATGTTGGCGATGCTGCGCCGCGCGGCCTCGCGGACGGGATCGTCGGGGACGGAGGCGGGGCGCTGCCCGGCACGACCGGTCAGGGTGCTGGCCGCGGCGGCACGGCGTGCCGCCGCGGCGGTTCCGGCGCCGTCCAACGCCGTCGCGTTGCCGAGGAATTGGGTTTCGAAAAGTTCGCGCACCTTGTCGGGGGGCGTGGCATCGGCGATCTCGACGACGGCGCAGAACCAGTCGGACGGCGCGCGGGCGCGATGGATGGCGTGTGACTTGACGCGGAAGGCGTAGACGAGTTGCCGGGCCGGCGCGGTCGGGAAATAAAGGGCGTCGGCCAGGTTGTAGCCGGTCCGCAGGGGTTGCGCCGGCCCCGGGGCGGCGCCGGTAAAGGCCGTGATCCAGGCGGCCAGATGCGCGCGGTTGCCGGGCGCGAGGCGCGCGGCGGGCTTGGCCAGGGCGGCCTCGAAAACCTCGCGGTCGACGTGTTCGGCCTGCGGCTCGATCACGGGCGGCAGATGGGTCATGCGCCCGAGGGTCAGGCGGTGTCCAGCGGGATCGCGCCACTGGCCGGCGTGCTGCGAGGCGAGCCAGAGTTCCGCGGGATCGTAGCGGTCGCGGGTGACGCGCTCGTCGCCCCGCGTCCAGACATAGGCGTAGGTCTTGGGCGGGGCCGGCGGCTCGGGAACCGATTCGGCCAGCGGGCGGATGCGCAGGCCGATCGCGGCGAGGCTCTGGTCGCCGCGGAACGCGGGGGCGGCCGCGAGCGTGGCGGCCAGAAGCGGCAGCACGACGGCGGCACGCAACCCCGTCTCAAGTGGGTGCGGCATGGCGTTTTGTCGATTTCGCGGTCGCGCGGGCGTAGGGATGTGAAGGCAGCGTGGCCTGGCGCTCGTAGGCGCGCGCGAGGGCCTGGTCGCGGTAGACGCGCAGCACGCAATGGGGTTCGCTGCGCGATTCCATGTCGCAGACCAGGTGAAGGCCGGCGGAACGGATGACCGGTTCGACCCAGCCGGCGCAATGGTCGCAGTAGAGCGGCGACGGACTGGCGTCGTTGTCGAGCACCTTGGCGAGGCTCGGGCAGCGGTCCATGCGGAACTCGAAGTAGTCCTCGGTGAGCGTCAGCCGGCCCTTGCAGTCCTCTTCCTTGAGAATCCGCTTCCAGTAGTCGTAGCAGGCCTGCAGGCCGCCGGCGCGGAAGCGCGCGGCGAGTTCCCGGCTCTGGATGCGCCCGAGTTCGCGCCAGTAGGCGACGATGTGGGAATGGCCCTTGTCTTCGAGCGCCTTGAAGACCTCGTTGTAGAAGCGGACGAAGTGGTCGCTCGGGATCATGACGGACGCCTCCGGATGGTCTGGACGCAGCGGCCTTCGCCAAGCACCTCGGTCGTGATGGCGAACGGGGTCGCCTCCGACAGCGCCTCGTTGACGGCGATCGTCTGGCGGCAGAAGGCGGGATCGACCGGGATGCCGCGGCCGCGCAGGTAGGCGATGGCGGGGCATTCGTGCACCGTCATCTGGATGGTATCGCCCCGGCGTCGGATGGCGAAGCGTCCTTTCTCGCGGCGCATGAAGTGGCGCCAGTGGGCGACGAGCTGTTCGGTATCGCCGCGCTTGAGATCCTCGTGGATCGAGTGGTAGACGTCGTGGGCGACCCGGCGGAAGACCTCGTCGAGCAGGCCGAGGCCGTAGCGCTTGCGCAGGTAGGCGATCGTCCCGTTGGTCGTCCGGTGGAAGTCGCGATGCAGCGGGCCGGTCTCGCGGTAGCGCAGCCCCGACGGATTTTTCATGACGGCTTGCTCTCCCTAGCGGCCTTGCGGCCGGAGATAGGCGGCTTCGCGTTCGAGGGCGGCGTCGATGCGGGCCCGCTCGGCGTCGCTGATCGTGTAACAGAGGTGCAACTGCGCGGTCGAGAAGATGCCCAGGCGGACCAAGGCGTACTTGAGCCCGCCGAGCCAGATGCCGATGTCCTTCCCGAACAGGTCGTACATGAAGGTGTTGGCGCGCGTCTGCCAGGCGTCGGCCGCGGCGCGGTCGCCGGACGCCAGGGCGTCGAGGGCGCGCCGGATGAAGCCGGCGACGAGGATGCCGGTTCCCAGCAGGCCGCCGTCGTAGCCCGCCTCGATCGCACGGATCACGTTGAACTCGTAGCCGGTCAGGAGCAACAGATTCTTGCGCTGCCGGCGGATGGCGGCAAAGGCCGCTTCGTTGGCTTCGGAGGCTGACGAATCCTTGAGCAGACGCACCTTGGGATGGGTGGCGAATTCGGACCACAGCGCGAGGTCCAGTCCCGTCTCGGGCGGCTGGTTCAGGACATAGAGGCCGACCGGCGCGGTGGCGGCCGCGATCGCCTCGCCGAAATAGCGGCGGGCGAAGTCGCGGTTGCAGAAGCGGGGCAGCCAGGGGGGGGCGATGACCACGGCGTCGGCGCCGGCGTCCTCGGCCTGGCGGATGTTCTCCACCACGCGGGCCGCGGAGGTGTCGGAGACCTGGACGGCGAGCTGCAGGCGGGCCCCCGCCAACCGCTTGACTAGCCGCGTGAGCTCAGCCCGCTGGGCGTTCGGCATCAGCGGTCCCTCGCCGCAGGAGCCGGCGAGGAACAGCCCCTTGACACCCATGGCGACATGGTGCTCGACGAGCCGTTCGACCGAGGCGGCATCGAGCGCGCCGTCCGCCAGGAAGGGCGTCGGGGTCGCGGACCAGATGAGCTTGTCGGATGAGGTCATGGGCGCTCCGTTCACTTGGCAGCGACGAGGCCGGGGCGGCGGTTCTTGTACCAGGCCAGCATGACGGGCGTGGCGATGAAGACCGTCGAGTAGACGCCCGCCACGAGACCGATGATCATGCACAGGGCGAAGTCGTTGATCGCGCCGCCGCCGAAGAGGAAGAGCGAACCGGTGGCCAGCAGCGTCGTGAACGAGGTCAGCAGTGTGCGGCTGAGCGTCTGGTTGATGCTGAGGTTGCACAAGTCGCGGAACGGAGTCTTCTGGTCGCGCTTCATGTCCTCGCGGATGCGGTCGAAGATCACGATCGTGTCGTTGACCGAGTAGCCCAGGATGGTGAGCAGGCAGGCCACCGCCGTCAGGCTGACCTGGCGGTCGAGCAGCGTGAAGATGCCGAAAGTGATCAGGACGTCGTGCGCCAGCGCGACGATGGCCCCGAGGGCGAAGCCGAACTCGAAGCGGACCGTGATGTAGATCAGCATGCCGACGAGGGCGACGATGATCGACCAGAACGCGTCGCGCTTGAGGTCCTCTCCGATCTGGGATCCGATGACCTCCTCGCCGGCCAGCGTCAGTCCCGCCTCGGGGAAGGCGCCCGTCAGGGCGTCGGTCGCCGCCTCGGCGACCGGTCGGCCGTCGACCTGCTCGCGGCCCGTCTTGACCTGCAGGACGGTCAGCTCGCCCTCGATCGCACCTTGGTTCTGGATGATGGCGTCGGTGATGCCGGCGGCGGTGAGCGCGTCGCGCATGGCCTCGATCCCGGGGGCCTGCGTGTAGTTGTAGGAGATGACCGAGCCACCGGTGAAGTCGATGGAGAGGACACGGCGCGGGTTGGCGAGCAGCCGGGCGGTGAAGATGCCCAGCGTCAGGACGATCACGGCGATCGAGAAGGTGATCGCCACCTGGCGCCTGGCGAGGAAGTCGATCTTCGTTTTGGCGACGAACTGCAGCATGCGGTAGGGCTTGACGCGTTTCTCCGGCACGGTGGCGGCGAAGACCATGCGTGTGAGCACCAGGGCGGTGTACATGCTGATGATGATGCCGGCGCAGAGCGTCACCGCGAAGCCGCGGATGGGGCCCGAGCCGAAGGTGAAGAGGATCGCGCCGGTGAGCAGCGTCGTGATGTTCGAGTCGAAGATGGCGAGGAAGGCCCGGTCGTAGCCGGCGAAGACCGCGGCGCGGGCCGACTTGCCGGCCTGGAACTCCTCGCGGATCCGTTCGAAGATCAGCACGTTGGCGTCGACCGCCATGCCGATCGTCAGGATGATGCCGGCGATGCCGGGCATCGTCAGGACGGGGAGGGTGATGATGTTGCGGCTCGAGACGCCGGCGTCGCGGATGAAGAGGCCGAGCACCCCGGCGACGAGGATCATGCCGGCGGGCAGGAGGATCATGTTGGCCAGCAGGGCGAGGTTGGCGATCAGGCCGCAGTAGGAGTAGTAAATCAGCATGAAGATGGCGACAAGCGCGAGGCCGATGATCGAGGCGCGGATGCCGCTCTGGATCGCGTCCTTGCCGAGCGAGGCGTCGACCATCCGCTTCTCGAGCACTTTGACGGGGGCGGGCAGCGAGCCGGCGTTGAGGATGTTGCGCAGCAGGGCGGCCTCCTCCATCGAGAAGCTGCCGCTGATCGAGGCGCGGCCGCTGGGGATCGGCTCGTTGATGACGGGGGCCGAGTAGAGCGTGTTGTCGAGGACGATGGCGAGCTGGCGGCCGGTGTCACTGTCCTTGTTGCGGAGGCCGCGCGGGGCGTAGTAGCTCGTGATCTTGGCGAATTCGTTGGCGCCCTTCGGCTTGAAGGTCAACGAAACGTGGACGGCGCCCGACATGGGGTCGCGCTCGATCTCGGCGCGCTTGAGCGATTCGCCCGTCATCTCGGAACGCGTGCGGACATAACAGGGCGAATAGACGCGCCGCCCGTCCTGGAGGCGCTCCTCCTGAAGCATGAAGACATAGCTGGGGTCGGGCTGCTCGAACGTGGCCAGGCGGCGGGCGTAGCCGGGGTCGCGGATGGCGGCCTCGTAGTCGCCGGTCCGCTCGTAATAGCGTCCCTCGACGGCGCGGTAGCCCTCGGGCGCCTTGCCGCCGGCGAGCAGGTTGGCGACCAGCCGGGCGTTGTCGCGGTGGACGAGGCGGAACTGGAGGAACGCCGCGCTCTTGATGCTCTGCTCGGCCGCCGCGCGCTGCTTCTCGTCGGCGCCGGGAAGCTGGATCAGGATGCGGTGGTCTTTGCCGGGAGCGATGACCGGCTCGTTGACGCCCAGCGCGTCGACACGGTTGCGCAGCACCTCGACAGTCCTCGCATCGGCGTCGCGCATGATCGTCGCGATCTCGGATTCGATCGCGTCGGCCGGGCGGGAGGGATCGGCGGCCTGCAGGTCGCGCCGCAGTTGCTCCTGGTCGATCTGCACCGTGAAGCTCGTGCCGCCGGCCAGGTCGAGTCCCAGCCGGATTTTCTCGCTCGGCGGGGAGACGGTGACCACCGAGAAGACCGTGATCGCCGCGAGGATCACCCATTTCCAGAGAGCGTTCTTTTCCATGTCGTAACCTTAGTATGCGTTGAACGTAAAGTCTGGCGCGTCCGGGCGGGACCCCTGCCGGCATCCTCCGCCCGCGATCCGCCGTTTCAGGCGCGCGCCTCCTCGACCGTCGGCTTGTCGCCCTCCTGCAGCAGCTTGGAGACGGCGCCGCGGGCGACCTCGACCGTGACGCCCTGTCCGATCTCGATCAGAAAGGTATGCTCGCGCACCTCGCGGATGGAGCCGATCAGGCCGCCGGCGAACAGCACGCGCTGGCCGGCGCGGAGCGTCTCGATCGTCTTGCGGCGCTCCTTCTCGCGGCGCTGCTGGGGACGGATCAGCATGAAGTAGAAGATCGCGAAGATCAACCCCATGGTGACCAGCATGTTCATGGGGTTGCCGCCGCCGGGGGCAGCCGCCTGGGCCAGAACCATCAAACCGTCTTGCATGTCGCGTCCTGTCTTTCCGGGGCCGCCCCCGTCGTGCATCCGCGCAGCAGCGCCGTCTGTTCGCGCCGCCAGTCGGCGAACGAGCCGGCGGCGATCGCCGCGCGCATGTCCCGCATGAATTCCATGTAGCAATGGATGTTGTGTACCGTCAGCAGCCGCACGCCCAGGATCTCGTTCACGTTGAGGAGATGCCGGACGTACGCGCGCGAAAACTGCCGGCAGGCCGGGCAGGAACAGCCTTCCTCAACCGGCCGCGGGTCGCTTTTCCATTCGCCCGCCTTGACCGGATAGGCGCCGTTCCGCGTAAAGGCCGAGCCGTTGCGCGCGTGGCGGGTCGGAATGACGCAGTCGAACAGGTCCGCGCCCCTCGCGACCGCCTCCATCATCTGCCAGCGGTCGCCCAGCCCCATGACATAGCGGGGGCTGTCGGCCGGCAGATGCCGGATGCCATCGTCGATCTCCTGCAGCAGAAGCGGTTCGGGCTCGCCGACACTGACGCCGCCCACGGCGTAGCCATCGAATCCGATGGCGGTCAGCTCGCGGGCGCACCGGGCGCGCAGCTCGGCGAATTCGCCGCCCTGCACGATGCCGAACACCAGTTGGCCGGGTGCCCTCTCCTGTCTACGGCATGAATCGGCCCATAATAGGGTACGGTCCACAGCCTGACAAGCATATTGTGCGTCGCAAGGGTAGGGGATGCACTCGTCGAAAACCATGGCGATGTCGGAGCCAAGCACCCGCTGCATGGACATGGCTTCGGCGGGGCCGATGAACAGCGGCGCGCCGTCCACGTGCGAGTTGAACGCCACCCCCTGCGCCGTCATCCGGCGCAGCTTGGCCAGGCTGAACACCTGGAACCCGCCGCTGTCGGTCAGGATCGGGCCGTCCCACCCCATGAAGCGGTGCAGGCCGCCGCAGGCGGCGATCACCTCGGGGCCGGGGCGCACGAGCAGATGGTAGGTGTTGGAGAGGATGATGCCGGCGCCCAGTTCCTTGAGGTCGCGCGGCTCCAGCGTCTTGACCGTCGCCTGGGTGCCGACGGGCATGAACGCCGGGGTCTCGACCGGGCCGTGCGCCGTCCACAGCCGCGCGCGCCGCGCCGCGCCGTCGAGGGCCAGCGGCTCGAAGGTGCCGGGCGGCAGGCTCGCGGGAAGGACGGGATGTGGAAGGGCTTCAATCATGCGGGACAGGCGGCGGCGTGGCGGGTTGATCGATGCGCGCAGTTTGCTGGATTTGGGGGAAGTTGGAAAGACAATTCGCTTCCAGGCATCTTTTCCGCGTACAGCTTTTGAATGTCGGTCGGATCGATGACAATGAGCGTGTCCTGGCGGATGCGCCGCGCACCCAGACGCGCGATGCCCCCGAAGATTTCCTGATCAATTCCCTCGCTCCAGAGCATCCGGCTGAGCCTGTCCTCCAGTTTCTTCATCGATATCGGCTCGTCCAGGGCACGGGCGATCTGGCTGAGCTTCACGTCCTGCGACGCCTGTATCCCGTAGACCATGTCGCCCACGAACTTACCCAGCGGCTTCGAAAAGTGGGGGGACAGTTCCCCCAGAAATCCCCTCAGTTGCTCTCGCGCTTTGAACGCCGTTGCGCTACAATTCATGACGGTTTTCCTCTCCGTGGTCACGGTTTTTGGTTGAACCGCCATTTTGGCAGACCCGGCAGAGGAAAACCACTTTTTCAGTTATCAATCACCCTGTTTCCGGCTATTCGCCAATGTTTTCAAGAGGTTCCCGCTTCCCAAGGCGCGGTTTTTGGGGAAAGTCCACGGGCGGCCGGGCCCGGCAGGCGATCGAGACGCATTTCAATGTCGGAAAGAACGGCGGGTTC
>JAAYZJ010000403.1 GCA_012514915.1 Lentisphaerota bacterium
CGCGACTCCCTGCAGGAGCTCGTCAAGGTCGCCCGCAGCGAAGTCGGCCGCCTCGATGCGATCATCACCCAGTTTCTGCGGGCCCTGCGTCCCTCGCCCCCCCAGCTCGAGCGGGCCGACATCGCCGGCCTGCTGCGCGACACGCTCGACCTGATGCGGAGCGAGATTGAGAACCGCCGCATCGATGTCGCCGTCACGAGCGCCGAGGGAGTGCCGCCGGTGCGGATCGATCCGGGACAGATCCGCCAGGTCTTCTTCAACCTGATCAAAAACGCCCTCGAAGCCATGCCCGATGGCGGGACGATGGTCATCTCCTTCTCGGTCGGCGACGTCTACCTGACGCTCGACTTCCTCGACAGCGGCCAGGGGATCGCCCCCGACGACTTCAACCGCATCTTCGAGCCGTACCACACGACCAAGAGCAACGGCCACGGGCTGGGGCTGATGATCGTGCAGCGCATCATCCAGGAGCACGGCGGGCAGATCGAGGTGTCGAGCAAGCCCAATACCGGCACCCGCTTCCGCATTCTGCTGCCGCTCGCCGAACGGCGCATCCGCAAGATCGAGGCGCCGGCGCCAGCCGAGGGCGATCCGCCCCGTCCCCCCACGGAGAAGCACTAAATGGCACCCCACACCGGCAGACACCCCGTCGTTCTGATCGTGGACGACGACAAGAACACGCGCGAAGGCCTGCAGCGCGCGCTCCGGCCGCGTTACGACGTCCGCCTCGCCGAGAGCGCCGCCCGCGCCATGGAGGCGCTGGCCGACGGCGCCGTCGACGTCATGCTCTCCGACCTGCGCATGCCGGGGATGGACGGCCTCGAACTGCTCAAGCGGGTCCAGGCCCACCATCCCGATGTCATCTGCATCCTCCTGACGGCCTACGGCAGCGTCGAGACGGCGGTCACGGCGATGAAACAGGGCGCGTACGACTTCCTGACCAAGCCGGTCAACCTCGACCATCTCGACATGCTGATCGCCCGCGCACTCCGCTCGCGCGAGATCGAGTCGAAGAACCGCGACCTCGAGCAGCAGCTCGACAACAAGTACGGTCTGGAGTCCATCATCGGCAACGCGCAGGCCATGCAGCCGGTCTTCGACACGATCCGTCAGGCGGCGCCGACCCAGGCGACCGTGCTGATCACCGGGGCCAGCGGCACCGGCAAGGAGCTCGTCGCGCACGCCATCCACCGCCTGAGCACCCGGTCGCGCGGACCCTTTGTCGCCGTGCATTGCGCCTCGCTCTCGGCCAGTCTGCTCGAGAGCGAGCTTTTCGGGCACGAGAAAGGGGCCTTCACCGGGGCCGACGTCCGGCGCAAGGGGCGCTTCGAGCTGGCGGTCGGGGGGACGCTGTTCCTTGATGAAATCGGCGAGATCGACTCCGTCATCCAGGTCAAGCTGCTCCGCGTCCTCGAAGAGCGGAAATTCGAACGGGTCGGCGGCATCGAGACCATCACCGCCGACATCCGGCTGATCGCCGCCACCAACCGCGAGCTGCACCAGCTCGTGCGCGAGGGAAAATTCCGCGAGGATCTCCTCTACCGCCTCGATGTCATCAACATCCCGCTGCCCCCCCTCTCCGAACGCAGCAGCGACATCCCCGCCCTCTGCGACCATTTCATTCGCGAATTCAGCGTGCGCAACGGGCGGCCGGTCATGGGGATCACCGCCGACGCCGTCAACCTCCTCAGCGCCTACGCCTGGCCGGGCAATGTCCGGGAACTGCGCAACACGGTCGAGAAGATGGTCGTCCTGGCGCGCAGCGACCGGCTGACGGCGCGCGATGTGCCGCCGAACATCCGCGAGGCCGTGCGCGGCAAGAGTGCCGGCACGGGGGCGCAGGCCACGCTGGGCGAAGGTTCGCTGGCCGAGGCCGAGCGCCTCAAGATCCTGGCGGTGCTCGGCACGCAGCACGGCAACCGCACCCGGGCCGCCCTGGAGCTCGGCATCAGCCGCCGCACCCTGCACCGCAAGCTGCAGGAGTACCGCGCGCAGGGGTTGCTGCCGGCGGCACTGGCCGAAGAAAACTAACCTGCTGCTATTCGCGGCCTTCCATGGCGGGCGCGCGTCCCCGCGAGCCGCTGACGTCGGCGAAAACTGCGGTGAAAGGAAAGCCCGGCTAGCGGTCGCCTACGGCTCCTCGGCCGGCTGGGCGCTCTCCAGCCGCAACTCCAGGCGACAGGTGCCGGCGGTCTCCAGCGCCTGCATGTAGAGCCGGGCCACCCGCCAGGGGGGCTGGTGGGCCATGTAGTGGCTGGCGAGCCGGAGGGCGGTGCCCGTCTCCAGGCGCCTCCAGCCCAGCTCGACCTGCACGCCGCGCCACGCGCCGACGGCCGGCATCACCTTCCGCTCCTCGACGTCCGGCGCCGGGCTTCCATCCGGGGGCGCCGGGAGGCGGCCCGCCGTCGGATCCGCCGCCAGCGCCGCCTCGACCGCCTCGTAGCGTGCCAGTCGTTCAAGGTCGGGCGCCAGGGCCTGCAGGGTGCGCTGGCGCCGCTCGAGATCCTGCATCCGGTCGGCAGCCATGCGGCGCAGGCCGAGCGAGACGACCAGCGTGACGAGGAAAAGCAGCAGGGCCGCGAACCGCAGCAGATGCACGCGACGCGGGCTCATGGCCGCACACCCTCGTGCATGAAGGTTCCTTCGAAATGGACGCGCCCGTCGGTCGTGGATTCGCTCTCCAGAGCGGCGGCCAGGTGTTCGCGCCGCCCCGCCTCGCGCAGCACGGCGATGTCCGCCTCGGAGGCGGCCGAGCCGGCGAGCTCGATCCGCCGGTCGTCGACGGCCAGCGAGGCGATCCGGATTGTCCGCAGGGCCGCCACGCGGAGCAGGGCGTCGACCTTGCCGACGAGCGGGTCGTCGGCGAACGCCTCGACAACGGGGTTCAACCGCGTATCAAGCTCATTGCGAGCCAGTTCCACGGCGGCGGCGCCTCTGGCCGGCAGCGTCCGTCCCGCCAGCCGGACGGCCTGACGCGTGAGCGCCGCGTCGGCGGCGGCCACGCCGCGGGACGCGCGGTGCAGCAGGGCGAGATGCGCGGCCACTAGCAAGACGCTGGCGGAGAGGAGGATGGCGGTCTGCACCAGGGCGGCGCGCCGCTGCCGCCGCAGCCAGGCGGGATGGTCGCGGAACCCCTCGCGCAAATCGCCGGTGGCGCCGCCGTCGGCGGCAGTCTCGGCGAGGGCCGTCGCCAGATAGGCGGCAGGCTCGGGTGCCAGTTCGATGGTCGCGCCGGTCAGAAGAGGCGTGTTTCTGGCCTGCCGCAGCAGGGACTCGTCCGCGCCCGGCCCGCACAGCAGCAGGTGGCCGCCGCGATCGCTCCAGCGCTGCCGGAACACCTCGAGGTTGCGCGCCAGGGCCGCCAAATCGCCGCCGGGGAGCGTCAGGCTGCTCTGCAGCACGGCACCGCGTCCGATCAGCAGGGTCCAGGCATCGGAACCGGCGTGCAGCAACAGGCGCAAGGCCGCTCCATCGGGGGGCTCGAGCCGCGCCCACCGCCGCCACAGCGCATGGGCGACCGGCACGATCCGCTCGGTGTCGACCGTCCGCGCCGGTCCGGGCTGAAGCGCCTGGCCGAGCGCCTCGTGCGGCACGGCGAACGCCAGCAAGGCCGCCGGCGCGTCTGGGGAAGGGGAGGGGATCCAAGCGATGGCACAACGCTCAACCGGCAGCGGCAGGCGGAGATCGAGCATGCCGGGGGCCAGCCGACGGGCTTGGCGGCAGGCGCGCGCGGGCGGGGCGACGTATTCGCAGAAGACGCGGGACATCGGCAACCCCGCGACGCAGCGGGTGCCATCGGGGCGACGTTCGCGCAGCACCGCCGGCGCAACCTCCACCCGGCGCAGGCCGCCGGGGACACGCCAGGCCGCCACGACCCGGGGGGGCGTCTGGGTCGTGTCGATTCCCACCCAGGCGCGCCGGGGAAAATAGGTTTTAGTGTTCGCGGGGGCTGACATGTCTTTGGGGTGGATACTGTAGCGCGTTTGCCAGCCGGGCTCAAGCCTGCCGACGAAATCGATTGGTGGCCAGGGGGCGAAGGAGGCGCATCGCAAACGAACCCGTGAGCGTTTATTTTAGGTGTCGCACGCCAACCCAGGAGTGTCGCCAACTCAGGATTGCACCGGTCGCTCGCATATTGTAATTTAGTTCTGTGAACGCCAAGCTTGCAGCCAAACGGGAATCCCCTGCGACGGACGAACTGTGGACCGTCCGGGGCGAGGATGGCGCGACGTTTGGTCCCGCCACGCTCGCCTCGCTGCAAGCCTGGGCCAGGGACGGCCGGCTTGCCCCCACCCACCGCATCTCCGCCAACGGATCCGACTGGATCGCGGCCCCCCAGTTGCCCGCTCTGGCGATGGACTGGATCGTCGAGGTCGCTCCCGGGACGTTCTACGGTCCCATTCATCGCCAGGCCCTGGATGAATTGATCCGCGATGGCGCCTTGCAGCCCGATGCGTGCTGTTTCAACCGGGCGGTGCCGGAAGCCGCCGCGGCCGCCGCCGCCCGCGAGGCCGAGCAGGCCGCGCTGGCGGGGCAACTGGCGGCACTGCGCGATCGGTTCGGCCGCAGCAGCGCCGAGCTGGAGGGACAGGTGAGGCAGTTGACGGCGGAATGCGACCAGTTAAGAGGCGAACTGGCGGCCAAGGATCTTGAATTAGAGGCGGAGCGCCAGGAGCTGCGCGCCGCGGTGACGCGTCTCCAGGCCGAGCTGGCGAAGAGCCGCGCGGCCGGTGTCGCGCTGGAGAAGCAGGTGGCGCAGGGGGAGCGGCGCGATCAGGAACTGACCGCCGCGCGGACCCGCCTGGCCGAGTGCGAGGCCCGTCTGGCGCAGGAAGATACGCAGGCCCGGACCAGTCAGGCGGCCCTCGAGGCGCGATTGGTCGAGGCTCAGCAGGCGCAACGGGAGTCCGAGCGGGTTCTGCTGGCGGAACGCGCGGCACAGGCCGACCAGGCCCGCGAGCTCAAGCGACTTGCCGAGGCCGTCGGCACGCTGCGTCGACGCCAGGATTCGGCGCGCCAGTTGTTGCGTCAGGCCGGGGAGCTGATCGCGGACGACGCGGCCCGCGGCGGCGTGGTCATCGAGGACGGCCTGGCGGTTGCCGAGCCCGAAGGGACGCCCCCCCCGCGGGGACCGATCTCCCTGGACCAGCTCGAGGCGCAGGCGCGCCGCGAGATCCACCGGCTTAGCCAACAGGGCGGCAGTGTTTTCGGCAAACGAAGGTAGATGACATGGCTGATGATTCCGCAGATACGCGCACTTGGTTCCTGCGCATCTCCACGGGGACGGTCTTCGGGCCGGTCTCCACGCAGGGACTCCAAACGTGGGCCGAACAAGGTCGAGTCCAGGCCGGCAATGCCGTCTCGCCCGACCGCAAGAACTGGCAGGCGGCCGAAACACTGGCCGAGTTGAACATCTCCTGGTTCATCGAGGACGACTCGGGGCAGCTTGTCGGCCCGTTCCACAAGCGCGCGGCCCAGAAGATCATCGACGAGCGGCGCGCGCCCGATGGCGCCCGGCTGGTCGCCGCCGAGGATGCCGACCTGTCCCGGCTGCGGCGCTCCCCGGCGGCGGGCGGCACCGGTTCCACCGGCGATTTGCAGCCGGAACTGGATCTGGCGACGAACGGGGACGATGGCGCGGAGCAGGCGTCCGCCGCCTGGACGGAGGAGCGCGAGAGCCTCCGTCTGCGCATCGCCGAGCTTGAGGAGCAGACGCGCAATCTCCTCAAGGCCGCTGAGAAGGACAGCCGCAGCCTGGCCCGCCAGCTCGACCAGGCCCGCCGACAGATCGCCGCGATGGAGCGCGAACTCGAGGAACTGCGCCCGCAGGCGGCCGCCGCCGCAGGGCCCGCGGGCGGGCCGCCCGCGAATCAGGCGCAGGCCGAGCAGGTCGAGGCGGCACGCCGGGAACTCGAAGAGCTCCGTCAGGATGGTGCTCGCCAGGTCGACGCGCTCAAGGCCGGGCTGGCCGAGGCACACGCGGCGCGCCAAATGGCGGTCGATGAAGCCGCCGCGCTCAAGACCGAGCTGGCCGAGACACAAGCGGCGCGCCAAGCGGCCGTCGACGAGGCCGCCGCGCTCAAGACCGCGCTGGAGGAGGCGCGGTCGGCGCGCCAGAGTGAACTGGACGACGCGCTTCTGGCGGCGCGCCAGGATGTCGACACCCTTAAGAAGCGGATCGCCGAGCTGGTCGGGCAGCTCGCGGAGCAGGCCACCGAGAACGAAAGCGCCGAGCGGCTGCGGGTGGAGCGGGATGCGCTGGCATCCTCGCTGCGGGAAGCCCGCGGCAGCTACGCCGAACTGCTCGAGTACTCCAACGCGCGGGACGAGGCCCATGCGCGGGAGCTGGCAGAGGCGGCCGAGCAGTGCGCCGCCTTGCAGGAGCAGGTCGATGCGGCGGCCGCCGTCGCCCGCGCGGCGGCGGACGAGGCCCAGCAGGAACCGGCGCAACTACGCGAGCTGCACGCCCGGCTGCACGAGCAGGAGACACTGCTGGCCGGCATTCTCGGGGAGGATCTGCAGACGGTGGAAAAAATGCTCGCGCTCGAGCGCGAGGCGTTCACGACCCTGCGCGACGGAAGCCTGCAGCGCCAGGCCCTGCTGCAGGCCCGGTTGACGGCGGTACAAAAACTTCAGGGGGGCGAAACGACCGACGTGTTCGAGCGGGAAGCCAAGGTGCGCAGCGACAAGGCGCAGTTGGCCCGGATGCAGGATGCGCTGACCGCCTTGCAGGCCGAGCATGCGCGCTTCGTGCGGCAGGCAGAGGCGCGCGAGCGCGAACTGGTCAGCCGCGTCCGCATGCTGGAGCTCGAAGAGGAGCGTCTGAAGGAGCGGGCGGCCGAGGCCGAGCCACTCTATCAGCGCAATCAGCACCTGACCGAGCTGCTGAATGACCGCGAACAGAAACTGGCGCAGGAGCGCCAGCAGCGCTCGATCGAGCAGGCCCAGCTCGAACAGGCGCATCAGACCTTGCTGAATCAGATCGAGACGCACAGGCAGACCGAGCCGGTGCTGCCGCTCGCCGCCGCCGAAGCCGCCGATGTTGCCGAGCCATCGCCTTCGCGCGCCACCTTTCGCGTGACCCCCTGGATGCGCCTGAAAAAATGAGACGCCCCTGTCCCTCCTTCTGCCTCAATAACGTGCGCCGCATCGATCCCGTCGCGGGCGAGGATGCCCGCGGCCGCTTGTGCGTCCGCAACGGGCGCCTCGCGGCGGCTCCCGCGGCGGGCATGCCCGAGCACGACGGGAGCGGCCTGACGGTGCTGCCGGGACTGGTCGATGTCCATGTCCATTTCCGCGATCCGGGCATGCCGCTGGCCGAAGACCGCTTCAGCGGATCGGCCGCCGCCGCGCGGGGCGGTTTCACCCATGTCGTCACGATGCCCAACACGACGCCGCCCTGCGACTGCCCGGCGGCCGTGCGGGCGCAGGTCGAGGCCGGCACCGACGTCCACATCCTCCCCTCGGCCTGCATCTCGACGGGCCGCGGCGGACGGGCGGTCGCCGATCTTGCGGCCCTGGCCGCCGCCGGGGCGGTCGCGTTCACCGACGACGGCAGCATGGTGGCCGATGATGCCGTGATGCGGCAGGCCATGCGGCAGGCAGCCGCCCTGGGGATTCCCGTCTTCGACCATGCCATGGATCCGGCGCTGATGGCCAACGGCATCATCCGCGGCGAGGCGCCGCTCGCCGCGCGTCTGGGCCTGCCGGTTATTCCGCCGGAGACGGAAGTGGTCGCCGTGCGGCGCGATCTGGCGCTGGCGGGTGAAACGGGGTGCGCCATGCATCTCCAGCACCTCTCCTGCGCCGGTTCGGTCGAGGCGCTGCGCACCGCCCTGCGCCACGGGTGGCCGGTCAGCGGCGAAGCCACGCCGCATCATCTGCTGCTGACCGCCGAGCAGATCGCCGAGGACGACGGCAACTGGCGCATGAATCCGCCCTTGGGCAGCCGCTCCGACCGCGAAGCCCTGCTCGAGGCTGTGATCGACGGCACCATCGCCATCCTCGCGACCGATCACGCCCCCCATGCTCCCGGCACCAAGAACAAGGGCTTCGCCCGCGCGCCCTTCGGCGTGATCGGGCTCGAGAACGCGCTGAGCGCCTCTTGGCTGGCGCTCGGGGGCGCCGGCGGCATGTCCCTGCTCGAGTTTACGGCCCGTTGGACCCGCGGCCCGGCGGCGCTCGTCGGACTGCCGCCCCCGGGGCTGCGTCCGGACGACTGCCCGGCCTCGTTCACCCTGGTCGATTTCAGCGCGTCGTGGACCGTCGAGCCCGACCGGTTCGCCAGCCGCTCGCGCAATTGTCCCTTCGCGGGGCGGACGCTGCCGGGGCGCGTCCGGATGACCGTCTGTGAAGGCCGTCTCACCTGGCTCGATCCGGACTGGGCGGACGCGCCCTGTTTCTATTGAACAGAACAATTGCATGGACAGCGCCGGCCGCGCTGTAGCATACTATCACGACCTGCACGCATCAGTATCGAACGCGGCGGGCCGGAGATGAAGGATGGCTACCATAAACAAGCAGATCATGCGGGCGGCGCTGGCGGCATTCATCACGACGATTGCAGCGGCACAACAGGCCGATGAGGCCAAGTCACAGATTTTCAAAGGAGGCGGCGACCTCCGTCTGCGGCTTGAGGCCTTCGACGACATCCCGATCATCGCCGATCCGCCGGGGGTGACGCGGAGTGGCGAGAACAGCTATTTCCGCATCCGGCCGCGTCTCTGGGGATCGGCCGCCTGGGAGGGAATCACGCTGTACGGTCGCGTGGCGAACGAATTCCGCCATTACCTCGAGCCCGACACCCCCTCGGCCTGGGACTGGCCCGACGAAATCATCGTCGATCAACTCTACCTGGATATGCCTAACCTGCTGGACGGCAGGGTCGGCCTGCGTGCCGGACGGCAGGACATGATCTACGGGGCGGGCCGCGTCATCCTGGAGGGGACGCCGAAGGACGGCTCCCGGACGATTTATTTCGATGCCGTCAAGATCAGCCTGAACCTCGGCCCGAATGACACGGTGGATTTGCTGGGCATCTACAACCGGGCCGAGGCGGGGCTGGAAATTGGTCCACTCGACCGCGACAACACCGGCTTCGATCGCTACGACAACGACATGACCGAGAGCGGGGGCGGCGTGTATGCCCGCCTGCGGCGTGCCTCGGCGATGCCGCTCGACGTCTACTACCTGCTGAAGGACGAGAGCCGTTGGAAAGGGTTTGCCGGGCAGCCGGCCGAGCCGGTGCGCCATCCCGGCCGCCAGACGCACACGGTCGGCGCGCGGCTCCTGCCCCGCCTGAATGACCAGGTGGGTTTCGAACTCGAAGGGGCCGGGCAGTTTGGGGAGACCGACGACGACCGTGATATCGCGGCCATGATGGGATACGGCGGCGTGATCTGGACGCTGCCGGCCGAGATCGCCGGGGTGCGTCCCTCGCTGACCGCGTCGTTGTACTACCTGTCAGGCGACGATCCCGATACCGACAAGGAGGAAGGCTGGAACCCGCTGTGGTCGCGCTATCCGCAGTTCAGCGAACTCTACATCTACGCCTTCGATGCCGAAAAGGCCGGCTACTGGAGCAACGTGCTCTATCCCAGCGTGACGGCGGCCATCGCGTTCGACAAGTCGCACAAGGTCAGTCTGTCGGCCGGCGTGCTGTTCGCCCCCGAGGAGACCGGTCCCGGTGGCGGCGACCGGCGCGGCAATCTCTTCACCGCGCGCTACGATTTCCCCCTGGCGACGGCCCTGCTGCACCGCGGCGACCGGCTGGTCGGGCACCTCCTGGCGGAGATGCTTGATCCGGGCGACTACTACCGGGTCGACGACCGCGCCTATTTCGTGCGCGGCGAACTGGCCTACAGCTTTTGACCGGGCATGACGGGCGACTGGATCGATATTCAAGCCGACCCCCGGCACGTGGCGCGCGAGCGGGCCCGCGCCCGCGTGCTGCGCGGCTCGGCCTGGTGGCGGCAACAGCTCGCCGCCGGTCGCTGCCACTACTGCGGGGCCGTGTTTCCGCCGGCCGAGCTGACGATGGATCACGTGATCCCCGTCGCCCGGGGGGGGCGCAGCATCCCCGGCAATGTCGTGCCCGCCTGCACGGCCTGCAACCGCACCAAGCGGCATCTGACGCCGGCCGAGCAGGTACTGGCCACGCTCGATGCGCCGCAACGTCATCCGTTGGCGGGCGGCGGCGAGGTGATGGCACGCGGCCATCAGGCGATCGCCCTCGACCCCGCCGACGCGGGTGGCGTGCTGGACATCCTTGAACGGGATGCGCTGATCCTGCATGCCGTCGTGCTGACCCAGGGGGCACCACCCGCGTTGGCAGCCGCGGCCGACTTGAGTCGGGAAACCGGCTGTCTGGTCATGGGGCCCGCGGGAGCGGACACGAGCCAAGACCTCGTTCACCGTGTGCTGCAGGCGGGGGAGATGCTCGAAACGCCCGTGGGCACCTTCCGCATCGTGCCGGCGGGCAACGCCGCCGGCATCCGCCTGGAGCTTCAGGCGTCGGGCAGCCGGTAGGCGGCGCCGGCGGCGCCACCGGTGAGCGACACCCGGTTCATCTCGAGCCGGTGGACGTGCTTGAGCAGCAGCGGTTCCTCGGCCTCGGTCGCCACCGAAACCTGGTCGAGCCGCACGTCATCGATGATGGTACCTGGCGAGCCGGTGATGCGCCAGGGCTTGCCGCTGGAACTCTCGATGTTCGTGAAACGGAGGCGCCCCAGCCGCTTGAGGCTGATCGCGTCGGCGACGGAGACGATCACGGGGGACGCGCCGCAGTGAATCGCGATGTCGGAAAAGGCCACGCCGGTGACATCGGTGGTGGCCACGCCATCGGGTGCCAGGTAGCGTTCGGGGTAGTCGAGCGTGATCCCGTTGCCGCGGCTGATGATCTGAAGATTGGAGAAACGCAGGTTCCGGATCACGCCATCGCTCGGGCAGCCCACGCGGATGCCCTGGCACCAACTGTTCAGCAGGCAGTTGCTCACGACGACGTTCTCGCACACCCCCTCCACCTCGCGCAGGCGACGCATGTTGCGGATGGCGATGCAATCGTCGCCGGTTTGCAGGATGCTGTCGCTGATCACCACATCGCGGCAGCCGTCGATATCGATGCCGTCGTTGTTGATCATGGCCTGGTCGGCATGCATCTGGACGCCCCGGATGCGCACGCGTTCGCAGGCCATCAGCCAGACGGTCCAGCAGGGCGATTCATTGAACTGCACGCCATCCAGCACGACGTCGCGGCAGCGGAGGGCGATCAGGATGCGGGGACGGGGAGCGGCGGGTTTCGGATAGAACACGCCCCAGGCGCGCTCGGCGGTGTTGTAGAAGGCTCGGCCGGAGCCGTCGACCACGCCCAGGCCGGTGATGGCGATGTGTTCGGCATCGGCGGCGCGGAACAGCGCCTGGCTGCATTTCTCGGGCGACCGCTCGACGAAGTAGCCGGGGAACCCGAAGGTTTCGTAGTCCTCGATCCGCGGGCTGCCGAGCACCCGGGCGCCCGCCGCCAGGTGCAGCTCTACATGGCTGCGCAGGGTGACCGTGCCGGTCAGATAGGCGCCGGCGCCCACAACCACTCGTCCGCCCCCAGCGGCGTGGCAGGCATCGATCGCCCGCTGAATGGCCCGCGTGTTCAAGGTCGTGCCGTCGCCGATGGCGCCGTAGTCGTCGATCGCGAATATCGTCTGCATCGTTTGATCCCGTGTGCCGCGGTTTTATCGGGCCGTATTGAACGATGCGCCGAGATCGCCCGTCGCCGGCGCGGCGGCCTCCTTGCGGAAGTCCGACTGGGCAATCAGGTTCTGCAGCAACGCCTCGAAGCGGGCTGCGTCCATGGGCAGTCTGACCGTCGTATCGGTCATCGACGAGAGCAGCATGGCGTTGCCGAGTTCGACCGAGTGGATGCCCTCCTCGGCGGGGGCGATCAGGGGCGCGCCATCGAGGATCGCATCGGCGAAGTTTTTGAAAATGGCCTGGTGCATGCCGCCTCCATCGCGTGCGGGCGGCACGTCGATCGTCCAGACGGCGGGTCCACCGAAGGCGTTGGGCGATTCGCGGCAGAACCGGGCGACCGGGACCTCCGTGCGGAAGAAGGTGATGACGCCGTTCTCGAGAACGAGGCGGCCGCGGTCGCCGCAGATTTCGAGGCGGTTCACGCCCGGCGCCTCGCCGGTCGCCGCCACGAACACGCCCGTCGCGCCGTTGGCATATTCGAGGTAGGCCGTCACCTCGTCCTCGACCTCGATGCGGTGCCGTTTGCCGAGGTTGCAGAACCCGCGAACCGTGGCCGGCATGCCGCAGATCCACTGGAGCAGGTCGAGGTTGTGCGGGCACTGGTTGAGGAGCACGCAGCCCCCTTCGCCTTTCCAGGTCGCGCGCCACCCGCCGCTGTCGTAGTACCGTTGCGAGCGGAACCAGTTGGTCACCACCCAGTTCACCCGCACCAGCTCGCCGAGCTCACCTCCCTGAACCAGTTCGCGCAGCTTGCGGTAGTGGGGGTCGGTCCGCACGCAGAACATCGCGGAAAAAATGCGGCTCTTGTCGGTGTGGGCATCGATCAGGCGCTGCGCATCGGCCTTGTGGACCGAAATCGGCTTCTCGACGAGCAGATGCTTGCCGGCCCGCAGGGCCGCGATTCCGATCGTCGTATGGCCGTAGTGTGGTGTCGCGACGACGACCGCATCGACGGCGTCGCTGCCGACGAGCGCCTCGCTGCTGTCGAAGCGGAGCACGTCGGGGGGGAAGGGCTGCATGCGTTCGGGTACGATGTCGCACACGGCCGTCAACCGCATCCGCGGCACCTTGCCGGCCAGCATGCTGTTGGCATGGGCCGTGCCCATACCGCCTGTTCCGACAATTCCGACTCGGACTTCGTTCACGATTGCCTTGCCTTTGTAGCGGGGTTTCTGGGGATCAATGGAAATGCGGCTAGCATAGCCAAGAAGCCGTCGCCGTGCAAGCCGGACGCCGCAGACGGGCGCATCCCCGGTGCATCCCCGCGTTGGTGACTTGCGTCTCTTGTCGCTTGCGCTCCAACCGGCAGAAGGTCGTCTTGGACGAGGACGATGGAGAGCCGGAAACGGTCAGTAAACGGTGATACGCCCGCGGGGCCGGAAGTGCGAAGGATGAGCATGCATCCGTGCGAGGCGCCCAAGACGGAAAGCACCAGCCGGGGAGCGGTGCAAGTTTCTGCTGGAGACCGTGCCTGGTTTCCGGTATGCTGACGCCGTTTTGGTGCGCCCGTCCCCCGTAGGGGCGGGAAGCCGTCCTGTTCGACTTTTCCGAGGAGCTCCCATGCGTCGCGACGACATCAAAAACGTGCTGATCATCGGTTCCGGTCCGATCGTGATCGGCCAGGCCTGTGAATTCGACTACTCCGGCACCCAGGCCTGCAAGGCGCTTCGCGAGCTGGGCTACCGGATTGTCCTGGTCAACTCCAACCCGGCCACCATCATGACCGACCCGGTCGTGGCCGACGTCGCCTACATCGAGCCGCTCAACATCGAGCGGCTCGAGCAGATCATCGCCCGCGAGCGGCCCGACGCCCTGCTGCCGA
>JAAYZJ010000404.1 GCA_012514915.1 Lentisphaerota bacterium
ACCGGTTTTCCGGCTCGCTCGAGGCGCTCCCGGGCGCCAGCGCCTACAATCCCCGCCCCTACGCCGGCACGATCGCCTTCCCCGAGGGGTTCGACCTGACGCTTGGCGGGGCGGGCAACATGACCAGCCTGCGGCTGGGCAGCGACGACGACTGCGGCTACGTCTTCGGCGACATCGTCATCCACGAGGGCGGCCTGCTCGAAATCGACGGCAATCCGATGCGGGAGGACTTCTTCGGCGGGGCGGCCTCGATCACGGCCGACGCGGTCGATGTGCGGACTGGCGGCGTGCTCCGTGCCTCCGCACTCGGCTTCGACATCGGTCGTTCAGCCCCCGGCAACCGGGGCACGCCGTCCGCGTCGGGTGGTGCGCACGGCGGCGCCGGCGGCGGCAGCGCGCTGAGCTACGGCTCGGTCGTCGAACCCCTCAACCTCGGCAGCGGAGGCAGCGCGGGCGCGGGTGCGGGCGCGGTCATCCTGACGGTGGCCGGCAGGCTCACTGCTGATGGTTTGATCGAGTCCTGCGCGCCCGACCTGACGTCGAGCAGCCTCTACGGGGGCGGCGCCGGCGGCACCCTGCACGTTGTCGCGGGGCATTTGGCCGGCGCCGGCACCTTCCTGGCCGACGGGGGAAAGGGTGTGCGCAACGGCGGCGGCGGCGCCGTCGGTGACGATCGGCAGTTCCGCGCCCGACATGCGCCGGACGAACGCCTGCAGCTCGTCGGCCGCGAAGCGGTTCGACTCCTGCGCCGCCTCGGCGATCACGATCGTCGCGGCGGGCTGGCCGCCGCGCGTCAGCACGAAGCCGGCCGGTTCCGCCGCCGGACGGTGCCGGCCAGCAGGGTGGCCAGGCATGTATGAACCCAACGATGATGCGCCGCACGTGTCATGACCATCTCTCCTGCAAATGAACTTCGGATAACGGATGGCGCGAAAACCGCGCGCCTGCCGTCATGTCAGCAGCAAGTATGCCAGCAGACCGCTCAGCGTGGAGCGTTCTTCAACCCGTCCCGGCCGGCGGCTCTGCCAGTCGTCCATCCTGAACCCTGAACCCTGTCACCTTAGGCGCGGTCGTCGAGCGCGACGACGCCGGGCAGGGCCTTGCCTTCGAGGAACTCGAGGCTGGCGCCGCCGCCCGTGCTGATGTGCGTCATCTTGCCGGCCAGACCGCTCTGGTTGACGGCGCTGACGCTGTCGCCGCCGCCGATGATACTGACGGCCCCGCTGTCGGCAACGGCCTGGCAGACGGCCAGCGTACCCTTGGCGAAGGCCGGCATCTCGAAGCAGCCCATCGGGCCGTTCCAGACGACGGTCTTGGCGCTGCGGATGGCCTCGCTGTATTGCGCGGCGGTCTCCGGGCCGATGTCGAGGGCCATCCAGCCGGCGGGAATATCGTTGCCCGTGATCTGCGTGGCGGCGTCGGCGGCGAACCTGTCGGCGCAGACGTTGTCGACCGGCAGGAGAAAGCGGACGTTCTTAGCCTTGGCGCTGGCCAGCATCTCGCGCGCGTAGTCAAGCTGATCGAGTTCGCAGAGCGACTTGCCGACCTCGTGCCCCTGGGCCTTGAGGAACGTATAGGCCATGCCGCCGCCGATGATCAGCACGTTGACCTTCGTCAGCAGGTTCTGCACAACGGCCAGCTTGTCGGAGACTTTGGCGCCGCCGAGAATCGCCACGAAGGGCCGCGTGGGTTTCTCGATCGCGCCGCCCAGGTATTCGATCTCCTTTTCCATCAGGAAACCGGCCACGCAGGTCTTCATGGACTTGCAGACCACGGCCGTCGAGGCATGGGCGCGGTGCGCACTGCCGAAGGCGTCGTTGCAGTAGACGTCGCCGTAGGAGGCTAGCTTCTCCGCCATCCGCTTCTGCTTCTCCTTGAGCGCGGCCTTCGTCTCTTTGTAGTCGGACTCGCTCATGCCGTCGGTCTTCTTCGCCTTGCCTTCCTCCTCGGCGTAGAAGCGGGTGTTCTCGAGCATCAGCACTTCGCCGGGCTTGAGCGCGGCAGCCTGACCGTCGGCCGCCAGGCAGTCGGGCGCGAAGGCGACGGGGCGGCCCAACAGTGTCGCCAGGTGGTCGGCCACCGGCTTGAGCGAGTAGTCGGCCTCGTAACCCTTGCCCTTGGGACGCCCCAGATGGCTCATCAGCACCAGGCTTCCACCCTGGTCGAGCACGTAGCGGATCGAGGGGAGCGCGCCCCGCACGCGGGTGTCGTCGCCGATCACGCCGCTTTTGATGGGAACATTGAAATCGACGCGCATCAGCACGCGCTGGCCCTTGAGGGCGATATCACGAAGCGTCTTCTTGTTCATCGGATTCCTTTCCTGAATTGACGAGAATGGCACGCGTCCAGGCCGTTGGACGATGCGCTTGAGGACACTGTCCTGACGAAGGTCGCCCGTGGCCGTTTGCGGCATGTCCCATCAAGGGTGTCATACGTCAAGTCTCAACGGCCGCGGCCAAGGAAAAGGTAGCAAATGCCCGGCGGAGCGTCGATTCGTATTTTGGCCGCGCGCCGCGCCTTGTCAATTACCCCAAAATAATCGACTTGCGCGGTTCATCGCTTTTCTTTCTTTCCCGCCGCCTGTGGTGGGTGAACCCCGTTCGGGTACGGGGCATGGGGAGGTCTGGTGGTGCGTCACCCGCGGCGCGGAGCAGTCTTTTGATCGCACGCGCGTGCAGGCACGCGCACGCAAAAAAGGATGCGACTGCACGATGGGCCGATGCGGGGCCGATGCCCCCCGCCCCCCCCGATCGCAAGGGCCGGCCTTCTGAATGTAACATTATGCGACGCACATATCCGCGTCAGCCGAGCAATTCGTTGGCGTCAGTCAGATACAACAGGGGTTTTCAACCTGCAGCGCCACTCGACGGCACCGCGCCCGCCTGCTGCACGCCGCGTCGTAGAATCACCGATAGCACCGCGACATCGGCCGGCGTGACGCCCGGGATGCGGGCCGCCTGGCCCAGATTGGCGGGGCGCACCCGGCTCAACCGCTCGCGGCTCTCGTAGCGCAAGGCGGCAAGCTGCATGTAATCGATCCCGTCTGGGATCCGCATCGCCTCGTCAGCGTGTAGACGGCGTATCAGTTGGGCCTCCTGCACCAGATAGGCTCGGTAGCGGAAATGAATCTCGATCTGTTCGACCGCCTCGGCCGGCAGATCGCGCCGGGCGCCGGGCAAATCCAGGTAGCGGGCACCCGGACGCTGCAAAGCCTCGCCGGGCGCCCCCGCCCTCCCGCCCCACGCCAACGGCGCGTGTTCAAGCCGGTTGATTTCCTGCCCGATCCACTCGGCCAACCGCTCGGTTTCCCGCAGCAGCTCGCCGGGGACGAGTTGCAGCCGACGTGCGTGCGGCAACAGCCGGTAGGGGGCGTTGTCCTGGCGCAGGGAGAGGCGATTGTCCGCGCGGGAGGTGAACATCCGGTAGGGCTCATCCGCGCCCTTCGTGATCAGGTCGTCGATCAGCACGCCGAGGTAGGCTTCCTGGCGCCTAATCAGCAACGGCGCCGACTCCAACACCCGCAGCGCCGCATTGGCGCCGGCCGCAAATCCCTGCGCCGCCGCCTCCTCGTAGCCGGTGGTGCCGTTGATCTGGCCCCCGAAGAATAGGCCTGCGATGCGCGTCGACATCAGCGTGGCATCCAATTCGCGGGCGTCGATGGCGTCATACTCGATGGCGTAGGCATAAGCTCGGAAACGAGCTTGTTCCAGACCTGGAATCGAATGGACGAGCGCCTCCTGAACCTCGCGGGGCAGACTGTTCGAGATGCCGTTGGGATAGATGGAGTCGGTGAACCGCCCCTCGGGTTCAAGAAAGACGTGATTGCTCGTTCGGTCCGGGAATTTAACCACTTTGTCCTCGAAAGACGGACAATAACGGACGCCCGTCCCTTGGATGCCCCCTCCATACAGCGCGCTGCGCGCGAGATTATCCTGGACGATGCGTGCCGTTTCGGCGGTCGTGTGCGTCAGGCCGCAGGGCAACTGGGCGCTTCCCGGGGGCCAGGGCGTCGAAGGCGAAAGATTCGGTGGTGGTGTGACGGGGCCGTGCTTGAGCATGTTCCACGTGGAACAATCGTGCCTCGGGATGACGTGCCGGCCTGGCGGCAAGGGGTTGGAGGGCGAGTCAGCGCCGCCGGGTACCACAGGCGACGGACGGCCGGTTGGCTGGTCAGTGGCGGAGTGTTCCACGTGGAACACTCCGCGCCGGCCGCAGAGGGAAAGGAACGGGGGCGGATCCTCGCCCGGCAAGCTTTGCACGCGATCCCAGGCGATGGACGCGGCAGCGAGGCGTGGCGGTGTACCGGTCTTCAGGCGCCGCAGCTCGAACCCGGCCAGCCGCAGGCTGGTCGCGAGCGCGTCGGCCGCCGCCCGATCGCCGCCGCCACCCGCCACAATCTCCTGCCCGATATGGATCCGTCCGTTCAAGGCGGTTCCGGCGGTGATCACGACGCACTCGGCTCGGCATTCCCCCGCATGCGCGAGCACGACGCCGCGGACCCGGCGGCCGTCGGTGGCCCGGCGAATCTCGACACATTCGTCTTCGAGGATCGTCAGCCGGTTCTGCCGCCTGATCAGATGTTGCATCCGGCGTGCGTAGGCCGCTTTGTCGCATTGCACCCGGGTGGCCCGCACGGCGGGCCCGCGGCTGAGGTTCAACGTGCGGAACTGAATGCCGGTCCAGTCGGTGTTGAGGGCCATGGCGCCACCCAGTGCGTCGAGCTCGGCGACCAGATGCGACTTGGCGAGGCCGCCGATCGAGGGATTGCAGGGCATGTCAGCCGCCTGCGCCAGCGCCTGGGTCACGAGCAGTGTCCGGCATCCCAGGCCGGCAGCCGCCAAGGCCGCCTCGCAGCCGGCATGGCCGCCGCCGACCACGATCACGTCCCAGCGGAGGGGATGATCGCTCCGCGCCGAATTCGTCAAGGGCTTGTTCATAACCTGTCAACAGTGAGTGTGCTGTGGGGATCCGGACGTCGCACAAAAGCCGAAAGTCCTTGATATTCCGCGAGATTTCGCGGGCTTTCCCGCCAGGCGCGACCTGTTCAAGAAAAGCATTGCCGATCTCCGCAAAGGCGTCCATAATATCGCACAAAGTCACAGCTTGTGCGAGCGTTATGGCAACCCAACATGCATATCCGGGCCGTTCGGTCGGGGTGGTTCAACCGCAGGTTATGCGGCTCGATCTGCCGCCGGAGGGGTATACCCTGGAACAGGGCGGAGTCCTTAAGCAGATCGAGGTGGCGTATGAGATGTGCGGCACCCTGGCTCCCGACCGCTCCAATGTCATCTACATCTGTCATGCGCTGACCGGCGATGCGCATGTGGCAGGCATCCGACCGGGCGAGCAGGAGCCCGACGGGTGGTGGGAAGGGATGATCGGTCCGGGCCGCGGTATCGACACCGACTACTATTGTGTGGTCTGCGCCAACATATTGACCGGCTGCAAGGGAACGACGGGGCCCTCGTCGATCAATCCCGACACCGGCAAGCCGTATGGCGCCTCTTTTCCCGCGGTTCGTGTCCGCGACATGGTTGAGGTTCAGTACCTGTTTCTGCGGCAGTTGGGCATCGAACGCCTGGTTGCCGTCGTGGGCGGCAGTTTTGGCGGCATGCAGGTCTTGGAATGGGCGATACGGTATCCCGCGTTTATCGGGCGGGCCGTGGTCATCGCGGCCGCCGCCAGTCTCAATGCGCAGGCCCTGGCGTTTGATATTATCGGCCGCCGGTCGATCACCGAGGATCCTCGATGGCGCCTCGGAAATTATTATGCGTCGTACAGAAAGCCCAAGCTTGGACTGGGACAGGCGCGGCGGCTGGCCCACATCACCTATCTGTCCGAGGCGTCGATGAGCGACAAGTTCGGGCGCGCGCGCCGGGAGGAGTGGCTCAACGGGAGCGAGCTGTTCAAATTGAAGGCGCGGTTGCGGTTCCGCACCACGTTCGAGGTCGAAAGCTACCTGGATCACCAAGCGCGCAAGTTTATCAACCGGTTCGACGCCAACTCCTACCTGCATATCACCCGCGCAATGGACGAGTTCGATCTCCGCGAGCAGTACGGCTCGCTCGAACAGGCCTTTGCCGCCGTGCAGGCGCCGGTGCTGGTCGTCGCGCTCAGCGGCGACTGGCTCTTCACGCCGGAGCAGTCGGAGGAGATGGTCCGCGCCCTGCTGGCCCTGGGTAAGCCGGTTTCGTACTTCCACCTCAAGGCACCGGCGGGGCATGATGCGTTTCTGACCCACATCGACCAGTTGGCCCCCGTCATCCGGGCGTTTCTTCCCTGGGTGGGGACGCCGGTGGCGGCAAACGGAAGGCGGGATACGTCGGACGGGGCGCAGGAGGCGGCTTATCGGGCCGTCGTCGCCATGGTTCCCGCCGGCAGCCGCGTGCTCGATCTGGGGTGCGGCGAGGGACGCCTGCTGCGCCTGCTGCAGCGGGAGAAGCAGACGCGCGGCACCGGGCTGGAGGTCGATTTCGCCAGCGCGCAGGCCACGCTGGACGGCGGCTGCAACGTCTTGCTCGACGCGCTGCACGACGACCAGGCGACAACCGAAGACGGCGGGCTCTCCCTGCTACCCGACGACAGCTTCGACATCGTGGTGCTGAGCGAGACCCTGCAGGTGATGAAGCGGCCCCACCTGGTGATCGACGAGGTGTTGCGCGTGGCCGGGCATGCCGTCGTCTCCTTCCCGAACTTCGGCTATCTGCCGACGCGGCTGAAACTGCTGCTGAGCGGCCGGATGCCCAAGGACCGCCATCTGCCCTACGAGTGGTACGACACACCCAACATCCACTTGTTCACCTTCAAGGATTTTGTCGACCTGTGCCGCCGCGAGCAGATCGTCATCCGCAAAGTCCGTCTCCTGGCCTCGACGCGCCTGGGCCGCTGGCTTATCGGATGCGGTCTGGCCAATGCCGGCGCCGAACGGGTGATTGTCCATATCGAGCGGGGGAGGGGAGCGGAGCACGATGAGCAACTGGATGGATGAACGTCTCGAGGCGCTGGTCACGCGGCTTTCCCCCTGCACGAACTGCCCGGTGGCCAACACAGCGCGCCGGATCAACCTGCCGGGACAGAAGGCCGTCATCGCCGTCCTCGACAATCTGATGGCGATCCTCTATCCGGGCTGCCATGGGCACGACGCCGTCGACCATGAGACCGGCGAACAGATGCTGCGGCGTCTCCTGATCGAGACCGGCACGCAGTTGGCCGACCAGGCGCGCCGGGCCTTTGCCTACCAGTGCGAGCACGACCGCTGCCGGGACTGCGGCGACTGCCGCGAGCAGGGTGAACGGGCCGCCGCCGCACTGTTCGACGCCCTCCCCGCCATCCGGGACATGCTGCAGGACGACATCCAGGCCGCCTACGAGGGCGATCCCGCCGCCCGGTCGACGATGGAGATCGTCATGAGCTACCCGGGGATTTTCGCGATTTCGGTCCATCGCCTCGCACATGCCCTCTATGGCGCCGGGGTTCCCCTGATTCCCCGCGTCATGAGCGAGTACGCCCACACCCGCACGGGAATCGACATCCATCCCGGCGCCCGGATCGGTCCCGGCTTCTTCATCGACCACGGCACCGGCGTGGTCATCGGCGAAACGTGCGTCATCGGCGAGCATGTCAAGCTCTACCAGGGGGTCACCCTGGGGGCGCTCAGTTTCGCCAAGGACGAACAGGGCAACCTGGTCAAGGGGATCAAGCGGCATCCCGACGTCGAGGATCGCGTCATCGTCTACGCCGGCGCGACCATTCTGGGCGGGAACACCGTCATCGGCCACGATTCCGTCATCGGGGCCAACGTCTGGCTGATCCACTCCGTCGCACCCGGCTCGAAAGTCTACAACCAGGAACCCAAGCCACTGATCAAGGTCTAGTGAATCCGATCGATCCAGAGGCCCTTCCGGCGAGGGTTGAACAGACGGTCGCCCGGCACGATTTGCTCGCGGGGGTGCGCCGGCTGGGGATCGCCGTCTCGGGCGGAGCCGACTCCATCGCCCTGCTTCACCTCCTCCTGCCGATTTGCCGCCAGGCCGAGGTCGAGCTCCTGGCGCTTCATTTCAACCATGGTCTGCGGGGGGCCGACGCCGCAGCCGACGGGGATCTGGTGGCGGTGACGGCGGCGCGGTGCGGTATCCCCTGCCGCCGGGGAGGCGGGCACGTGTCACCCGGAAGCGGACGGTCGCTCGAGATGGCGGCCCGCGAAGCCCGGCTCGATTTCTTCTTCGCGTGCGCCGCAGAGGCGTCGCTGGACGCCATCGCGACGGGACACCAGGCCGACGACGTCGCCGAGACCCTCCTCCTGCGCCTCGTCCGCGGCGCGGGAACCGGCGGTCTCGCCGGACTCCGCCCCTGTTCGCTCCTCGTCCGCCGAACCCAGCGGCTCCGCCTGATCCGCCCCCTGCTCGAGTGCCCGCGCGAGCCGATTCAGGCCTGGCTGCGGGCGCGCCGGATTCCCTGGCGCGAGGACGCCTCGAACGTCGACACCCGCATCCGCCGCAACGCCGTGCGCCACCGGCTGCTGCCCCGGCTGGCCGCCGAATGCGGCACGGACGTCAAGCGGCAACTCGCCCGCACCGCGGAGATCCTGCGGGCCGACGATGAATGGCTCGAATCGCTGACCGCGTCGTGGCTGGAACGCCAGGCGCCCGGCAATCCGGCGGGGGCCGATGAGCTGCCCCGGGCGGCCCTGATGGAACAGCCGTTGGCCCTGCAACGACGCATCCTCCGAACCTGGCTGCTGCGCCAGGGAGCGGTTCAGGCGGCCGGTTATGCGACGATCGCGGCCATTCTGGAGCGGTGCCGCACGCCCGCACCCTGGCGGGCGGCGATCCCCGGGAACCGGATGCTCGACGGTGACGCCGGCGGCCTGCGCCTGGGAGGCGCCTCGGCCGTTCTACGGTCGGACTCCTCCCCGCAGGAGCTTCCGGTGCCCGGCCACGCCACCTGGCGGCATCTGACGGTTCAAGCTTGGCTGGCCCCCGGCATCGTCCGCGGACGTCCCGCGCTCGGTGTCTGGCCGGCCGCCTGCTCGCTCTCCGCCGAGGCGGTCGGCGGCCGGCCGTTGACGGTGCGCGGCCGTCGGCCGGGCGATCGTATCGCGCCGCTCGGCATGGTGGGTTCGAAACGCATCCAGGATCTGCTGGTCGATGCCAAGATCCCGCAGAACGCACGGGATGCAATCCCCCTGATCTGCTGCGGCGAGACTCCCGTCTGGATCCCCGGGTACCGTGTGGCGCGGGCCTTTGCGGTGGTGGACGAACCGCGCCCCGCCATTCAAATCGCGATCACGGCCTGACCACCGTGCCGGCAAACCGAAGCGTTCCCATGCCCGATGGCCGCCAACGCGGCTAAAAGTCGAAACGGAGCGTCAGCACGGGGACAAGGACGGGCGAAGGCCGCGGCCGACTTTCGCCGCGGATCCGCTTGACCGCCTGATCCAGCCGTCGCTGATTGTAGCGATGGGCGGCGTCGATTCCGCCATAGATGCTGCCGGAGTACCAGGTGAATTCCGCGAACGCCAGCACGGAGAAGACCGCCCATTGGTCGTCCTCCGCCGTCTCGACGAGCCCCCAGATGAACAGGCTGTTGAGGAACAGCGAGCGGAGGGCGTTGCCGGTCTCGCCCGAATAGCCGTACCCCAGCCCCGGCACCAGGCCGAGCAGGCCGCCGACCCAGGGTTTCCGGTTCCGCCCGGCGGCATAGTTCTCGACGGCCTCCAGCGGTTCGCCCTCCAACCCGAGCCCCGCGCCGGCGATGTCGCCGCGGTACAGCCGGGCGGCGGCCCGCCCGCGATGGGCGACCTCCCGCCAGGCCGCCGCGTCCGCCGCGTGTCCGAGGCTTTCGAAATAGAACTCGGCGGAGGCCCAGTCACGCTCGGCCAACGCCTGCTCGGCCCGCAGCCAGCTCAGCGGCACGGCCAGTTCAAGGGGGGCGAGATCCTCGGCCTGGTCGAGCATCCGGCCGGCGAGGGGCCAGTCGTTCCCGGCGGCATAGGCGTGGGCCGCCAGCCAGTACCAGCGGCCCGCGTGCGGCGCGTCGGTCTCGCCGAGCGCCAGCCGGCGGTACTCGAGCGCGGCCAGGTGGTGCTGACCCTCGCGTTCGAGGGTCTGGGGCAGGATCAGGGCCTCCGCCGCCCGGATCGGGCCGGTGGCCAGGGTGACCGTGACGACCGTCAGCAGGACACTGGAGCGTGTGGACATCATGGGGTGGCTCCCATCCAGAAGTCGTGGGCACGGAGCGGATCGGCCGTGCGCGTGCGGCCGTCGGGCAGGGTCACGGTCTGTTCGCGCGCGGCGGCCACGGATGGCTCGCGAACGAGGCGGTCGGCCAGCAGGCTGAAGCCCAGCAGGCCATGCGCCTGGCAGGCCTCCAGCAGGTAGGCGGAACAGCTCGGGTGCAACTCGCAGCGCATGCCGATCGCGGGGCCGATCTGCCGCCGGTAGAACCCCCCGATCAACCGTCCCGGAAGGGTCTGCCATGTGAATCGAGTGGAGGGCGGGCGAACAGCCATCGAGTCGGCGGGCCACGTCCCGCGGCAGCTCTGCAGGGTCTGCCAAGCCAGGGGTTGCTCGCGCCGTAGGGCGCGGTTTTTGCGCAGGAGCGCGAACAGCGCGCGCCCCGCCTGGTGGAACGTGGCGGTGTCGCGCGTCTGGAAATAGGCGAAGTTCAGCGCGTCGCCAGCCTCCCGGGGTGCCTCCGCGGCCCACAGGCGTCCCCATTCGACGGCCGCCGCACAGCGGATTTCGGTGTCCAGGTCGGCATTCCGCCAGAGCTCCTCGAGCGCAGCGACCGCCGCGGCTCCCGCATCGGGCCGCCGTGCCTGCGCGCGGGCCGCCAGCAGGCGGGCGCGGCCGGCCGTGGCCGTGTCGGGGACACCGAGGAGCACGCGGCGGCACTCGGCGCCGGCCAGGGACCATTGGCCCTCGGCGGCCAGCGCCTCCGCCAAGGACAAGGCGTCGGCCGCCTTGCCGCTTCCCTGTGCGGACCAGGCCACCAGCGTTGCCAACAGCAAGGTCGCGGCGCCCCGTCCGGCATGGCCGGGACGGCGCCGGGTTGTCGGTGTCCGGGTCGGTTCCATGCGTCAGGGATCCCGCGTCGCGCCAAGCGTATCGACGAACGCGATGTTCTCGAAGAAGGCATCGGGGTTGAAGAGGGAGGCCGGAAGGTCGCCATTGACGATCAGGTTGCCGATCCGCAGTGTTTCCGACCGTTCTTGCCCCTGCAGGACCGCATCGGTTTTTTGAACGCAGGCGAACCAGACGCCGGGCAGTACCTCCCGGTAGGCGGAAAACACGGTGCGGGCGATCCGCTGGCGCAGGTCCGCCGCCGCGAAGACCTCGATCTGCGCCAGCCGGCCCTGATCGTCGAGCGAGAGGACCGTGAAGGTCTTGCCGTTGTCGTATCCGGCCCGGACGGGAAAGGCCTCGCTGGCCGGCAGCGGGCGCTCCTCCACCCCCTCGAGTTGGCGGAGCGCCATCTCGGGGGATCCCGGCGCCGATCGGAGGTTGCCGAGCATGTCGGCGGGCAGGTCGGCGACGGGGACGCCGTAGCCGCGCGGCTCGCCCTCGAGGTGCATGCGGAACCGGACGCCATCGCAGACGATCCGGCGCCGGAGGGGCGCGGTCGTCTCGACATGCATCCGGTCGCCGCGCTCGAAATGGACCCGGCTGAGCATCCGCGCCGTCGCGCCGCCGGGCAGCGGAGTGTCGCGGCGCATCTCGCCGCTCACGCTCCGCACGGCGGCATACGGGGCGGCGACGCGCTGCAGCACCGTTTCGGCGTGCAGGACCGTCCCCGCCACCATGACAAGCAAACTCCCGACTGCAATCCGATCGACCATCTGGTGCTCCCTTCGTGGTCTCACTCTCGCATATCCGCCTGCCTCCTTGCAAGCCGGGGCAAACTCAGGCATGATGCGGGGGTCATGAAACGACCGCTTCCATCCCGCCGCCGCCCACCCCGCGCCATCGTCCTGCGTCTCGCGGCGGCGTGGCTGCCGGGACTCGCCGGCCTGGCTGCCGCTCCCGCCGAGCGCCTGGAGTATCAGCTTGCATGGATGGGAATGACCGTCGGGTCGCTGTCGGTGACGAGCGCGCCGGACGGGACGGGAGGCCTGCTGCGCGCCATCCGTGTCCGGAGCAGCGCCTGGGTCGGCCACATCTACCCGGTCGACACCACACTTCAATGCGCCATCGCCCCCACGCCGGATGGACCGCGCCATACCGTCGTCAAACAGGTCAGCGAGAACGCTTTTGTGCAGCACGACACCCTGACCCTCTGGCCCGACAGCGGCCGGGCGGTCTGGAGCGAGGCGGTTGCGCAGACGTGCACAACCTCGTCCCTGCCGCGCGGCACGCGCGACGTCGTGTCGTTCTTCTTCGATCTGCGCGACACGATGGGGCAGGGCACCATCCAGACGGGGGGCCTCTACCGACTGGCGATGGACGGGCAGGCGCACGCGCTTGAGATTCACGCCGGACCGGCGGCGCGCCGGACGACGCCCTTCGGCACGCTTCAGGCGGTTCCCTTGCGGCTCGTCTCGCGCTCGCCAACCCTTTTCGTCCGCAACCGGCCACGCCAGATTTGGATCTCGCTCGATCCGCCCGCCGTCCTGCAGGCCGACGTGCGCATCGCCATTGGTACGGTTCGCGCGCGGTTGACCGAATGGACGCGCGACGGCCAACCGGTCGTGCCGGGAGGCACGACCCCGTAGTCGAAACACAGACCCGGCCGTGACCGGGTCTGTGACGGCGCGCAAGGGCTACCGATGGGGCGGCGCCTAGAAAAACCGGCTGCCGTACTGATCTTTGAGGTCGGCCGTGGTCGTGCCGGACCAGCCCTGGATAAAGGCCCAGATGTGGCCGAGGAGCAGGGCGTCGACCCATTCCATGGCAATGACGTCCTTGCCGTCATTGTAGGCGGCGGCTCCGCGCAAGCCGAAGCAACAGCCGTAGATGCCGCCGATGAACCCACCCCGGCGTTCCGGCGCGGCCAGCGAAACCGTGGTCGTCAGCATCATCAGCGCAATCAGCGCCAGCAACATTTTTTTCATGGCATGAACTCCTGAATTAGCGATAGGTAAACCCACGTTCAAAGTGTGCCAGACTCGTCCGCTTCATGCAAGCCGAATCATGCCGAATCATGCAAG
>JAAYZJ010000405.1 GCA_012514915.1 Lentisphaerota bacterium
ATTCAACCAAGTTGAATCGCACCCCGTCCTGCTGCGCGCGCGCGCCGGCATGCGTGACATCCGTGAAGCCATCCTATAGAATGAGGAATGAAGTCGTTCATGGACGTCGAGGCCGAACGGGGCTCGGACGCCGTTGGGGCGGCGGGAGAACCATCATCGTGCCGAAATTGGCTCAGCAACCCCCTCCGGGCGCCTCGCGACTCGCCTGCGCCGGCGATATCCTCGTTTTTTCGCTGCACACGCCCGGCGGCCAGGCCGGAAGCGCCTTCCTCCGCACGAACCTGGGACATGCCGACCGGCGCCGCGAGGAGATCGTGGCCCACACCGAGTCCAACCGCCCCTTTCTGGCGGCCGACTGGCATGACATTCCCATGACGCCGACCGCCCCCGGACACTTTGAAGTCCGGGTGCCGGTCCTCCAGCCAGGCTGGTTCGCGGCCAAAACCTGTTTTCTTCCCGCTGGATCGCAGGCTCCGGAATGGCCCGAAGGCGAGAACACCCGCATCAAGGTGATCCCCGCCGCCACGGCCTGCGCGAACACGCTCTACACCGCGTTCGTGCGGCAATTCACCGGCGATGGACGCGGCACCGCCCCCGGCCACCTGCAGGGGGCGGTCGATCAACTCGACCAGGCGGGGTACGCCGTCATTCCACCCTCCGGCACATTCCGTAACCTGATCCGCCAACTCGACTTCATCATCGGCCATCTCGGGTTCCGCATCATCCAGCTTCTGCCGATCCACCCGGCCCCCACGACCTACGCCCGCATGGGACGCTACGGCAGTCCGTTCGCCAGCGGCGACTACTGCACGGTTGATCCCGCCCTCGCGGAGTTCGACACCCGCGCCACGCCGCTGGATCAGTTCCGCGAGCTGGCCGACGCCGTCCACGCACGCCAGGCGCGTCTGTTGATCGACCTCCCCGCCAACCACACCGGCTGGGCCTCGACGTTCCATACCCACCACCCCGAGTGGTTCGTCCGCAACCCCGACGGATCGTTCAAATCCCCCGGCGCCTGGGGCACGATCTGGGCCGACCTGATCGAGCTCGACTACCGCCACCCCGAACTGCGCGCCGCCATGGCCGAAGTCTTCCTCTTCTGGTGCCGGCAGGGCGTCGACGGCTTCCGCTGCGACGCGGGCTACATGATCCCCTCCGACACCTGGCGCTACATCGTGGCGCGGGTGCGCCAGTCCTATCCGCAAACGCTGTTCCTCCTCGAGGGACTGGGGGGCAAGCTCGAGACGACCGACACCCTCCTGACCGAGGCCAACCTCGACTGGGCCTATTCCGAGCTGTTTCAGACCGAGGACCGGTGGGCACTCGAGCGTTACCTGCCCGAAGCCATCGCCCGTTCGCAGCGGCTAGGCCCCCTCATTCATTTCGCCGAGACTCACGACAACAACCGCCTCGCGGCGCGCGGCGCCGGCTATGCCCGGATGCGGACGGCACTGGCGGCCCTGCTCTCGCACAGCGGTGCCTTCGGCATCACCAACGGCGTCGAATGGCTGGCCACCGAGAAGATCGACGTCCACGGCGCCGCGTCGCTCAACTGGGGCGCGGCGGAGCATCAGATCGACGCCATCCGGCGGTTGAACCGCCTGCTGGCCCGCCATCCCGCCTTCACGTTCGACGCCACCGTCGAGCTCGTCCAGAGCGGGGTCGGCAACGTCCTGGTGGCACGGCGCCGCGACGCGCGGGGACACGCACTGCTGGTTCTCGTCAATCTCGACGCCAATCGCGCCCAGACGGCCGAGTGGTCCGGCGAGGCCGGAACTTCGTCCCACACCTGGGATCTGCTGACGGGACAGGAGGTGCGTCTCCACCGACACGGCACCCACACCACCTTCGATCTGCACCCCGGCGAAGTCCGCTGCCTGACGGACGACACCGATGACCTCGCGCTGCTGCACGACGAGGCAACCGGTGGTTTCACCGAGCCCGAATCGATCCGGCTGCGGCGGCGCAACCTGCTCGCCATGCACCTCTACTGCCAAATCACGGGACGCGACAGTCTGCCGGCCCGATTGGAGCCGAACGATCTGGGCGAATCCTTCAGCCGCGATCCCCACGCCTACTGCGCCTTCTGCGCCGACGCCGCGACCGGACGCCGTCCGTCCGAGGGAAACCGGATGCTGCCGCCGGTCATCACCTGGCAATGGCCGCAGGATGTCCGTCGCGTCGTCATCCTGCCGCCAGGGTTTCTCCTCCTCGTCCGCGCCGACGCCCCGTTCCGCGTCGCGCTGGAACAGGACAACCGCGTCCTCCGCTCCGCCGAAAGCCTCGCACTCGCCGACGGCACGCAGGGCACCGTCCTGATGCCCGCCGAGCGACTGACCGGCGCCCTGACCCTGAACCTGACGCGCTTCGGCCCGTCCGGTGCCCAGCACGCCACGGCCAACGTCCACGCGCTTGAGCCCGCCGACGCCGTCCGCGTGAATCTGAAGATCGATGCGGCGCGGATCCGCGCCAACGAGGACTATGCGCTGCTGACCAACGGGTGCGGCGCCATGGCGCAGATCCGGGCTGCCTGGGGCACGGTGCTGAGCCAGTACGACGCCCTGCTGGCCGTCAATCCCAACGTCCGGGTGCCCGACAACCGGCGGGTCTTCTTCACCCGCTGCCGCGCCTGGGTGCGCTACCGGGGGTACTCCTACGCTCTCGACGCCACCTGCGCCGAATCGTTCCAGGCCGACCCGGGAGGCACACAGGCCATCTGGTGTTTCAACACACCCGTCGGCATGGGCCGGCGCACGGCCATCACACTGACCGCCTCGCTCGACCGTGGCCGCAACCGCCTGCGCCTCTATATCCAGCGCGGGCGCCTGCCCGCGCGCGACACGACGGCCCTCGACAACGGCACCCCCATTACGGTCATCCTGCGACCCGACATCGAGGCGCGCGATTTCCACACCAAGACCCATGCCGACGCCGCGTGCGAAGCCCGCTTCAGTGCCGCGCTGACCCCCTCTCTCGACGGTTTTCTCTTCCGGCCGCAACCCGGCGAGTCGTACCGCATGGCCGTCCAGCCGGGCGCCTTCCAGCACGATCCCGTCTGGTCGCACGGCGTGCCGCATCCCGAAGAGGCCGACCGCGGACTGGGGCCGCAAACCGACCTCTTCAGCCCCGGCTGGTTCTCGATCGATCTGGCCGGCGGCGGAACGGCCATCCTGACGGCGGCCACGGAGGCCGACTTCGAACCGCCCCCCCCGAACGCTCATCCCGCGCCCTCCCCCGCGTCCAACCTGCCGCTCGCCGAAACCCTGGAGCGTGCCCTCGACACCTTCGTTGTCCGCCGCGACAGCCGCAACACCGTCATCGCCGGCTATCCCTGGTTTCTCGACTGGGGACGCGACACTTTGATCGCTCTCCGCGGCCTGACGGCGGCCGGCCGCGCCGCGGAGGCGCTCGAGATTCTGCGCGAGTTCGGCCGCCTCGAGGTTGACGGCACCCTGCCCAACATGATCCGCGGCGAGGATCACGGCAACCGCGAGACCTCCGATGCTCCGCTCTGGTTCATGGTCGCCGCGGGCGACATCATCGATGCGTTCGGCGCGCGCATGGTGCTGCGGGCATCGTGCGGGCAGCGCCCTTTGCGCGCGGTGCTGGCCTCGATCGTCGAGCACACGCTGGCGGGCACGCCGAACGGCATCCGGGTCGACCCCGACTCCGGGCTCGTTTTCAGTCCGCCGCATTTCACCTGGATGGACACCAATTATCCGGCCGCCACGCCGCGCCAGGGCTATCCGGTCGAAATCCAGGCACTCTGGATCGCCGGGCTGGCGCTGATGCGCCAGTGCCTGCGCGACAACCGCTTCGTTGAGCTCGAAGGGCGCGCCCGCGCGTCGTTGCTGCGCCGCTTTGTCCTGCCCGGGGGGTGGCTGGCCGATTCGCTGCGCGCGGAACCCGGCCAGCCGGCCGCGACGGCGATTCCCGAAGACGCCCTGCGCCCGAACCAGCTGCTGGCCGTCACACTCGAAGCCGTTCCCCCGGCCGGACCCGTGGCGCAGGCCGTCGTCCGCGCCTGCGAGCAACTGCTGGTCCCCGGCGCGATCCGCAGCCTGGCCGACCGCCCCGTGCAGGAGGCGCAACCCGTCGAGGGATCCGGTGGGCTGCTCAACGACCCGCACCATCCCTACTGGGGACACTACCGGGGCGACGAGGACACCCGCCGCAAACCCGCCTACCACAACGGCACGGCGTGGGGCTGGCCCTTCCCGCTCTATTGCGAGGCCCTGCTGCAGGTGTATGGTCCCCGCGCGAAAGCTCCGGCCCGCGCCCTGCTGGCCTCGGCCCGCACGCTCCTGGAGACCGGCTGTCTCGGCAACCTGCCCGAAATCGTCGATGGCGACGCGCCCCACCGGCAGCGCGGCTGCGGCGCCCAGGCGTGGAGTGTCTCGGAACTGCTGCGCGTGTGGAAGATGGTGGAGCGCTAGCGTTCGCTGCGCGGGATCTCCAGCACGAACAGCACGGGGTGCCCCCAGAAGCGCCGGCCGAAACCGCCGTTGTCGAGGATGACCAGGAAGGAGCCGTCGTTCGAGATGTTCATGCCCCAGACGCCGTCGCCGCAGGAGAGGCCGTACTTCTCGAAGAGGGTCTCGCCGAAGAACCCCAGGATCTTCCGCTTACCGGTCGCGATCTCGTACTGGTAGACCAGCATGGTGCCGGACTCCCGCGGCACCCAGTAGACAAACCGCTGGTCGGGCGACATGACCATCTGCAGCACGGGGAACGCCTCGGGCCGTCCCGACACGCCGAGCACTTCGAGCTGCGGGCCCCGCTCCCAGTCGGGGCGGAAGCGGACAAAAACCCCGCCGTAGTCGGTGTAGTAGCGCCCCTCGCGGTCCGGCCCCGCCGCCCAGGCCCCGTGCGACTGCTGGTTCGTCTTGCCGGGATAGACGGGGATCTCCACCTCGTGCCGCTTGAAGCGGTTCCGTTCGGGATCGTAACTGAGGAAGCGGAAGGGGCGCTCACTGACCTCGGCGTTCCAGAAGTGCCCCGTCTCCGGATCGAGGAATGTGGCCCGCGGTCCCCATTTCCAGCCGTTGGGCGGCGAACCGGCGTAGCGCACCTGGCGGGTGTTGACATCGTAGCAGAGCACGCTGGTGGAGACTTCGCCGCTGGCAAAGAAGATGCCCCGCCGCGTGTCCAGACGATGATTCGGGAGGCTCTGGCCGATCAGGGGCACACCGTGGTTCTCCACCCGACCGGAATCGAGGTTGAAGCTGAAGAGCCAGGAGCCGCGGTATCCCGCCTTGTACCACTCCTCCGTTGGATACGGACCGTGGTGGGTCGCTCCCCAGACGGAGCCGTCGGGCATGACGTCCATGTGCCCGTGAATTTTTCCATCGCTGTAGGTCTCGGGTGTCCAGCCCAGCGGACTGGTGAGGTTGACGAGGCGCTCCAAGCGCCCCGGACGCCCCCTGCCCGGCTGGTAGACATAGATGTTGAGCTGCGCCCCCTTGCCGCGGTGGTCGCCTGCCGCCATGATGAAGCGGTTGTCATCACTGCGCGTCACCGCCGCCCAGTTGGCCCAGCCCGCCTGGTAGGCCTCGCCCTCGGGGAAATACTGGGGCTCCATGTCGGGGAGGATCTGGATGGCGAGTTCCGGCACCTCGTGCGCCACGGTGAAGTCCCCCAGCGGATAGCCGGGGAATCCCGCCGGAGCTTCGAGGAAGGCTTTCGTGCGGAGGGTGACGAACTCCCGCTTCAGCCGCAGCCCGGCCACGTCGTAGAGCGCGTTGATCTCCGCGCGCCGCTTCTCCGACGCGGTCAGGCGCGCAAAGGTGGCGGTCAGGTCGGG
>JAAYZJ010000040.1 GCA_012514915.1 Lentisphaerota bacterium
GTCGCGCTCAAGCCCTCCGAGCTGTTGCTGACCGACGCGCAGGTCGCGGCGGCCTCGGCCGGCATCACGGCCGCCGAACGCCGGGCCGTGCGCGAGGCCCACCGGCGGGTGGCCGCGTTCGCCAAGGCCGGTCTGCGCAAGGACTGGGAACTCGCCACGCCGCAGGGCGGCAAGCTGGGCGAGCGCTTCCTGCCGCTCGACCGCGTCGGCGTCTACATCCCCGGGGGCGCGGCGCCCCTCGCCTCGACCGCCCTGATGACGGCCACGCTGGCCAAGGTCGCGGGGGTCCGCGAAATCGTCGCCTGCACGCCCTGCGGCCGGAACAAGAGCGTGCCGCCGGTCCTGCTGCATGCCCTCAAGGTGGCCGGCGCGACGGAGATCTACCGCGTGGGCGGCATCCAGTCGATCGGCATGCTGGCCTTCGGCACCCAGTCGGTCCGCCCGGTGCAGAAGATCGTGGGCCCCGGCGGCGCGTTCGTCACCGCGGCCAAGCGGCAGGTCTATGGCTATGTGGCCCTCGACCTCGTGGCGGGGCCCAGCGAAATCGCCATCCTGGCCGACAAGACCGCCCGCCCGGCCTGGGTGGCGGCCGACCTGTTCTCGCAGCTCGAACACGGCACGGGCCACGAGAAGGCGCTGCTGGTCACCGACAGCGCCGAGCTCGCGCAAAGCGTCAGCGACCAGCTCGCCTGGCAGCTGCCGCGGCTGAGCCGCGCCGCCCGCATCGCGCCGATGCTCGAGACCGGGCTGCTGCTCGTCGTGGTCCCCACGATCGAGCAGGGGGCTGAGCTCTGCAACCAATTCGCGCCCGAACACCTCGAATTGATGGTGGCACGGCCCCGGCGCCTGCTGCCCAGGCTGACGGCGGCAGGGGCCATCTTCATCGGTCCGTGGACCCCGGAGTCGGCCGGCGACTTCGCCGCCGGCCCCAGCCATGTGCTTCCGACGGGCGGGGCGGCCCGCAGCTTTTCGGGGCTGACGGTCGAGGACTTCCGCCGCCGCACCAGCCTGATCGAATACACCGCCGGCGATCTCAAGGCGGCGCTGCCCGTCATCGAGACCTTCGGCGCCATCGAGGGGCTGGACGCCCACGCGCAGTCGGGAACCATCCGATTTGAATCCTGACCGGAGGCGTCATGAATCCGTTCCCGATCGAGGAATCGAAGGTCTATCCGGCGCAGCACCACTTCCGCATCATCATCCACGCCGGAAGCGCCGCCGCGGAAGGACTGGCGGCGGTCCTGCGGGACTTCACGGTTGTCGCCCCCCTGATGCCCGGACAAGCGTCGCGGCAGGGGCGTTACCAGACGCTCCAGGTGACGGTACGGCTCGACGGCCGGGACGAGCACCTCCGGCTCGACGCGGCCCTGCGGGCCGTCGAAGGCGTCCGTATTCTGCTGTAGCACCGCGCGGGCTTTAACCCCACGCCGGGAAAGGGATGCATGCTCTATCTACTGGGACAATGGCTGGGCGATCTGTGGGGGCCGCTGCGCCTGCTCAATTCGCATCTGATGCTCATCGCGGCGGGCACGCTGCTGGCGGGGCTGATCGTCTGGAGCCGGCTGCCGCGCCTCTGGCGGATGCTGCCGCGCGACAAGGGCAAGAAGCTGGCCGCCGACGGCGGCGGCCACGCGCAGGGGAAGCCAACCGGCGCCGGCCTCTGGATCAGCCTGCTGATTCTCCCCGTCATCCTGCTGGTCGTCCCTCCCAGCCCCGGCATGGGCGGCGTGCTCGTCTGTCTCTATCTCGCCATGTTGTGCGGCTACCTCGACGACGCGAGCGCCGTTCCCTGGGGCGAGTTGAAGAAAGGGCTGCTCGACGCCGGCATCGCCCTCCTCGCGGCTTTCTGCCTGTGCCAGGGGAAGGCGTCCACCCTCTGGCTGCCGGTCGTCAAGACCGCGATCACCATCAGTCCCTGGCTCTATATCCCCGCCGCCGCCGCCCTGCTCTGGTTCACCATGAACGCCACCAACTGCAGCGACGGCGTCGACGGCCTCGCCGGATCGCTGACCCTGATCTCCCTCTTCTCGCTGGCCGCCTTGCTCTACGGCGTGGTCGGCTACCAGCCCATCGCCAGCTACCTCCTGATCCCGCACTATCCCGACAGCGCGCGCTGGGCGATCCCGACCGCCACGGTGGCCGGCGGCCTGGCGGGCTACCTCTGGCACAATGCCGAACCCAGCCGCGTCTTGATGGGCGATGCCGGCTCGCGCCTGCTGGGCCTGCTGGTCGGGATCGCCGTGCTGATGGCCGGCAACCCCCTGCTCGTGATTGTCGTCGCGCCGGTCGTGCTGGTCAACGGTGGCACCGGCATGCTGAAGATGGCCCTGCTCAGGCTGCTCAAGACCATCGGCTTCGACACGACGCCCCCCAGCCGTCTGACGTCCGAAGCGGCGGCGCAGCAGCACGTGCTCGTCCGCGCCCTGCACCGCTACCGTTTTCCCCTGCATGACCACTGCCGCAAGAACCTGCACTGGTCCAACGCCGAGGTGCTGCTGCGCTTCGTCCTGGTGCAGGCCTTCCTGACCCCCGCCTTGTTCGTCATCCTGATCAAGATCCGCTGATGGCCGCGCCCGTCTCGGGACTGCAGCCGGCGGCGCCTGATTCGCGGGCATGAAAAAGGCGGGATCGTCCTCCAGGTGAGCGACGGTTCCCGCCGTGGGATTCGGAGTCTCAACACCGAAAACAGCCAGCACCTACTTGGCTTTTTTCGGAGCGGCCTTCTTAGCAACGGCCTTCTTGGCAACGGCCTTCTTCGGAGCGGCCTTCTTGGCGACGGCCTTCACCGCGACCTTCTTGACAGGCGCCTTCTTGACGGCCGCCTTCTTGGGCGCGGCTTGCTTGGCGACAGCCTTCTTCGGCGCGGCCTTCTTGGCGGCAGCCTGCTTGGTCACGGCCTTCTTGACGGCCTTCTTCGGCGCGGCTTTCTTCTGTGCCATCTTGTCGTTCTCCTTAGGTGCACCGTTGGAATTAACCGTGCACAGCGTTAAGATACACCACTGTCGGCTAAACGCAACAGAAAAAATGCACAGAAAAAATGCAACTTCGCTTGACGCGCGCCTGGATCGTGATAGGCTTGAAATCATGAACGTTCATCCGAACCATGTCCGGCGCGCGTCGCGCGCCCGCGGCTCCCGCATGACAGGCCGCCACCGTTCCTTCCGCCGGGCGCGGGGGGCCGCCTGGATCGCGTGCGGCGCGCTGGCGCTGCTGGCTGGCTGCGTGACCAATCCCATCAGCGGCAGGCAGCAGTTCAGCCTGGTCGGCAAGGGGCAGTTGCTGGCCCTCGCCCGCGAGGCCGTCCCCGCCCAGTTCTCCTCCGACTACGGGGTGGCGTCCGACCGCCAGGCCAACGCCTATGTCGCGCAAGTCGGCCAGCGGCTGGTCGCCACACTGAAGCCCGAGGACGTGGTGTTTCCCGACA
>JAAYZJ010000041.1 GCA_012514915.1 Lentisphaerota bacterium
CGGCCGTGTTTTCCGCCAGAACGACAATCTGCAACGCGGTCTTCACTGCGCGGGATTTTCCGGGAACATCATGGCGTCCGCGAACGCCTCCTGGAAACCCTCCATCGTCGAGAGTTCCACATGCTTGACGCGCCGGGCCATCTCCTCGCCCAGTTTCCGGGCATCCGTGGAGAGCAGCGCGGCGCGGGCGCCGGCCAGGGAGACGTTGCCGACATAGCGGATGCGCTGGTGGTCGATCCCCTCGGGCAGCAGCCCGATGCGCTGCGCGCTGCTGCGCCGGATGAAATTGCCGAAACCGCCGGCGATCAGCACCGTTTTTAGGGTCGAGACATCGAGGCCGGCCAGGCGCAGGAGCAGGGCGATGCCAGCCCGGATCGCGCCGCAGCCCAGTTGCACCTCGCGCACGTCGCGCTGGGTGAAGGCCACTTCCGCACCACCGCCGTGCGCCGGCGCATCCGCCAGCACGAACCGCGTGTTGCCGTCCTCGTCCCGGCGCACGCGCGCCGCCAGTGCCGGCGCGAGACCGCGCGGCCATTCTCCCGGCGGCAGCATCTGCCCGTCCGGCGTGACGAGCCCCTGCTGCAACAATTCGGCCATCAGGTCGATCAGGCCGCTGCCGCAGAGGCCCACCGCCTCGGTGTTGCCGATGACCTCCAGACGGACATCCCCGTTCAGGACAACCTTCTCGATCGCCCCATGCGTGCCGCGCATGCCGCACGAGATGCGCGCGCCCTCGAAGGCCGGACCGGCCGCCGTCGACGACGCCCAGAACTTGCCGTCGTGCGCCAGCACGATCTCGCCGTTGGTGCCGATATCCACCAGCAGCACTGGGCCCTCTATGCGGTCGATGCGCGTGGCCAGCATGCCAGCGACGGTGTCGCCGCCCACGAATCCGCCGATGATCGGGAAGAGGTAGGCAGGCGCGCCGCGGTGAACCGCAACGCCCAGCTCCTGCGCCGGGACCAGCAGCCCGCGCGCATGCATGGGAACGAAGGGAATCTGGCCCAGTTGCGCCGGATTCAGTCCGCACAGGATGTGCTCCATGGTCGTGTTGCCGGCGAAGGTCACCTCGTAGATGTGTTCGCGGCCGATGCCGGCGCCGGCACACAAGGCGTCGATCATGCTGGCGACTTCCTGCACCACCGCCAGCCGCATCTCGTCGAGGCTACCGGCGCAGGACGCCGCATGCCCGATGCGCGAGAGCACGTCGTCGCCGAAGCTGACCTGCGGATTCATGCGCGAGACCACCCCGCGTTCGTCGCCGTCGCACAGGTCGAGCAACTGGCCGACCAGCGTGGTCGTCCCGATGTCGAAGGCGACGCCGTAGCAGCGGTGGCGGGTGTCGCCGGGTTCGAGGTCCAGCAGCCGATGGTCCGCCAGCACAGCCGTGCCCTTGAAATCATGCGCGCGCAACGTGGCCGAGACGTGGCGGATCAGGGCGAGATCGGCCTTGAAGGGCCCCGCGCGCTGCTCGAGGCGGAGCAGATCGGGCGCATCGTCGTTCAGCGTGGGCGGCGTCAGCTCCACGTACAGCTTGCGGATGGCGGGCCGCACCTCGCGCGGGGAACCGGAGTCGGATGACGTCATGATCTGGTGTTCGCCGCCGAAGAGCGAGGCCGCGGGAACCGCGACGACGGTGTCGGCCTCGATGCGCGTCCGGCAGGCCAGCCGCCACCCGTCCTTCAATTCCGCGGCACTGAAAACCTTCTTGTCGGCATCGGCCGGCTTGCCGGCGTTCACCGTGACGCGGACGCGGCACTTGCCGCACGTCCCGGCGCCGCCGCACGGTGTATCCAGCACCAGGCCGACACGCGCCGCCGCCTCCAGAATGGTCGTGCCCCGGAGGACGAA
>JAAYZJ010000406.1 GCA_012514915.1 Lentisphaerota bacterium
GCCGCGGGGGCCGGGGCCGTGGCCGCAGCCGCGGGGGCCGGGGCCGTGGCGGTCTCCGTCGCGTTCGTCTCGGCGGGCTTGGGTTTGACGAGCTCTTCGCGCGTCCGGACCATGTTGGCGGCGGCATAGGAGGCGATCACGAACGTCCAGGGTTCGAGGCGGGCGTTGGCCTCGGCCACGCGAGTTTCGGCGGCGACCCGGGCGGCGTCGTTGGTCGTGGCGGGCGGCAGCTCGGCCGCGATCCGGAGGTAGCGTCCGTCGTCGTGGGCGGCCCCCAGCCGGGCGGTGTAGATCTCCCCGCCCTTGAGCGTCGCCCGATAGAGGCTGCCCGTGGCAAAGCCGAGCTGCTCCTCCGTCAGCGAGGGATCGGCGATCCGGGTGAAGCGCAGGTAGCTCAGGGCGGTATCGACGCCGCTGGCGCGGCTGCTCTCGAACGTCTCGGTCGCGGCATCCAGGCCAACGAGGGCGAGGGAGCCGCCCGTCCGGTCGAGGACGACGGGATCGCCGGCGGCCGGCCGCAGTTCGATCGTCGCGATGTCGGTCGCCTGGATGCTGGTGATCTGCGAATCCATCCAGCCTTCGGCATCGGTGTTCCAGTCGTCGAGCGACTCCTTGACCAGGAAGACGGCCGGATCGTCGTTGCGGGAGAGGTAGCGCCCCTCGCTCGCGCGGTAGAAGCGCATGGGCTCGTCGCCGCCGCCGCGCGCCCGGCGGGCCTCGCCCAGCGTCAGCGTGGCCAGCGGGCGGTCATCCTGACCGAGCAGGCGAACCTGCGTGGACTGGTCGGCGTCGAGCGTCATGCCGCGCTGAACCTGGCCGATCTTGACGTCGCGCAGGGCGATCAGCCGCTGGCTGAGTCGCGAGAAATCGACCGGGTAGTTGTAGGCGTTCGTCACGCACCAGCGTTCATCGATGCGGGCCAGCCGCAGCGTCTTGCCGGCGGCGCCGACCTCGACGGCGGCGATCCGGTTCAGCTCGAGGCCGGGCAGCAGCGGCGAACCCGACTGCGACGCGGCGGGCGCCTCGCGGCGCTTGCCGCTCAGGACGGCCAAGCCGATCAGGATGGCGGCGGAGACAAGGAGCAGGAGAATCTGCCGGGGTTTCATGAAACGGGTTCCTTTCTGGGCTGACTAGTAAAGACGGCGGCGGCGCAGGCCGAACACGACGCCGAGGAGGATGACCCCCGCGGGAACGGCGACGATGTTGAGCACCTTGATCCAGATGCCGAGCCGCTCGATGTCGCGGCTGAGGTTGCGGCGCACCTGCTTGAGCTGCGCCTTGACGTCGACCTGCTTCTGCTGGAAGCGGCTGATCGCCTCCTCCTGTTCGGGCGAGAGGATGAACTTCTGCGAGCCCTGCTTGCGGTTCTGCAGCTCGGCGAGCTGCTGCTGCGTCCGCTGCAGCTCGGCGGCCAGGCGCTCCTCCTCGGCGCGCCAGGCGGTCATGGCCTTGAACTCGAGCTCGTCCACCTTGACGAACGGCCGCCGGCTGGCGCCGCGCGAGCGGATCGCGATCAGGTCGGCGCTGCCCGAGAGCTTCTCGACGGCGTTCGCCAGGAAGGCCAGGTTGTCGTTGATCGCCTGCAGGGTCTTGAAGCCGAACATCATCTCGACCTCGCGGACGGCGAAGCGGTCGGCGAGGAAGTCGGTATCGGCGATGACCAGCATGGCCGTCGGCTCGGCGCAGGCCGCCAGGTGTTCGGCGGGGTCGGCGGCGGGAGGCTCGTCGGCCGTGTCGCCATCGGTGCCGCCCGTCGGCGCGCCGTCGGGGAAGGCCGTCTTGAACGTCCCGCTGAGCCGCGCGGCGACCACGTGCCGCAACCCGTCGGGCTTGAGCTGGCTGCGCATCGCCTCGGTGCCGAACATGGCCATCTGGGCATCGACACGGCAGGCGGCGTCGGACGACGAGACAAGGGGCTCGAAGGTCACGTCGTCGCCGGTGGCGTCGCTGAGGACGCCGGCGAAGGGCATCATGACCTGGTCGAGCTGCGCCGTGAGCAGATCGGCCTTGTTCATGTTGCTGGCGCCCAGCGAGAGGAAGACCGGGCTCTCCTCGATCCGGCCGGCGCCGCCGAGGCGGGTCATCGCGCGCATGTCGGCCAGCAGCTTCTGCGGATCGAAGCCGACGCCCCAGGCGTCGAACAGCTCGCCCAGCGTCGACGAGGTGGGACCGCCGCCCATCCCCATCATGGCCATCTGATTCTGCTGCTGGTTCTCCATCTCGTGGGCCGACAACGGATCGACGCAGGCGATCAGGCGGCCGCCGCGCATGACGAACTGGTCGATCGCGTAGAGCGTCCGCGGCGACCACGCCTTGGGATGAACGACGAGCAGCGTCGTGATCTCCGGGTCGATCGACGTGGCGGCCGTGTCGACGACGCGGACCTCGAAGTCGCGCTTGAGCTCCTGGATGACGTACCACGGCTTGGGCGGAGTCGGACGCATCATGTTGGGGGCCATCATCGGCGGCTCGCCCATGATGGGGAGGCTGCTCATCACGCCCACGACGGGCTTGACGGTCGTCGCGACCCGCGTGATCAGGCGCGTCAGATCGTACTCCAGCGTGGCCTCGCTCTGCGGCGACAGCGCAGGAAGGGCCTCCTCGCGGTCACCGGAGACGGCCACGATCCCGAAGTAGAGCGGCGGCGTCATGACGCCCGTCGGCTGCCCCTGGATGCCGTAGCGCTGGGCCCACTCCTCCTCGTCGGAGTCGGGCTTGGGGTCGTGGATTTCGAGGACCAGGCGTCCCCTCGAAGCGATTTCGTACTCCTTGAGGAGATCCTCGACCTGCCGGGCATACGATTTGATGAACATCGGCACGGCCTGCGAGGAGCGGTTGAAGTAGAACTTCAGCGCGACGTCGTTGGGCAGCTTGCCGAGCACGGCACGCGACCCGTCCGACAGCGTGTAGAGCTTGTCGGCGGTCAAGTCGCGGCGCAGGCGCAGGTTGCCGATGATCGTGACGACGGCACCGATGATCACCAGCAGCAGGATCAGGCCGGCCGCGCCGGTCCCGAGTTTGGAGAAACGGTTGGTTTGAGCATTCATGCGGTCAACTCCTGAGAAAGGGGGCTAGGAGGCCTTCCGGTTGTTCACGACCACGTGGGCGGCGGTCAGCATGAAGACCATGACGCCCGCGTAGTAGGCGACGTCGGCCAGGTCGAGCACGCCGCGCTTGAGGGCGTCGAAATGCTGCAGGAGACTGCAGGCGGCCACCGCCTCGACGACGGGCGCCGGGGCCCAGCGGACGAAGAGGTTGGTGACGGGCTCGAAGCCCGCCAGGATCAGCAGGAGGCAGCCCGCCAGCGCCAGCACGAAGCTGACCACCTGGTTGCGGGTCAGCGCCGACATCAGCGAGCCGATCGCGACGCAGGCGCCGGCCAGCAGCAGCGAGCCGATGTAGCCGCAGGCGACGGCGCCGAGGTCGGGATCGCCCAGCCAGGCCGTCGTCAGGACGATCGGGAAGGTCAGGCCCAGGGCGATGGCGATGAAGCACCAGGCGGCGAGAAACTTGCCGACCAGCACCTCGCCGAGCGTGACCGGCAGCGTCAGCAGCAGTTCGATGGTCCCGCTGCGGCGTTCCTCCGCCCAGAGGCCCATCGTGGCCGCGGGCACCAGCAGCAGGTAGACCCAGGGATGCCAGAGGAAGAACCAGTTCAGATCGGCCTCGCGCCGCTCGTAGAACATCGAGACGGAAAACGTGAGGAAGCCCGTCAGCACCAGGAAGGCGACCAGGAAGACATAGGCCACCGGCGAACTGAAGTAGGCCTTGAATTCCCGCTTGAAGATCGTCATTACGCATGCGCTACCCATGGGCTACCTCGCTGGATTCGGGGTTCATGGTCAGTTGGCGGAAAACGGTTTCGAGCCGTCCCTGCGGATCGCGGGCCCGCAGTTCGGCCGGCGTGCCGTTGGCCACGATGCGCCCATCGGCGATGATGACCGCGCGGGTGCAAACGGCGTCGACCTCTTCGAGAATGTGGGTGGAAATGATGATCGCCTTGTCGGCCGCCATTTCGCGGATCATTTCGCGGACGACGAACTTCTGGTTCGGGTCGAGCCCGTCGGTCGGCTCGTCCATGATCAGGACAGCGGGATCGTGCAGGATCGCCTGGGCGAAGCAGGTGCGCTGGCGGTAGCCCTTCGAGAGCGTCTCGATCGGCCGGTTGCGGACGCTTTGCAGGCGGCTCTTATCGATGACGGCGTCGACGCGCCGGCGCCGCTCGGCGCCGGTGTAGCCCCGCACGGCGGCGATGAACAGGAGAAAATCGGCCACGCACATGCCCGCGTAGCTCGGCGCATTCTCCGGCAGGTAGCCGAGACACCGCTTGGCCTCGACCGGCTGCTCCTGCATGCTGTACCCGCAGATCGTGGCTGTACCCGACGTCGGCGGCAGAAAACCGGTGATCATCCGCATCGTCGTCGACTTGCCCGCTCCGTTCGGTCCCAGAAAGCCGAGTACCTCGCCCTTGTCGACGGCGAACGATACTCCCCGGACCGCCTGGATCGGACCAAAACTCCGCTTGAGGTCGTTTATGGTCAGCATCCCGAGTCTCCTTGTGGTTGCCC
>JAAYZJ010000407.1 GCA_012514915.1 Lentisphaerota bacterium
CCATGCCGGCCGTCCCGCGCACGGCGAGCGACGAGACGGCGCCGCCGACCGCCGCCGCTGCCGCGGCGGCCAGGACGACGCGCGCCAGGAAGCCGGCCGTCTCGGCCAGCGGAAAGACGGGGGTCCCACGGCGCAGCAACTGCACGAGCGCGACGGTCTTGAGGACACGCGACAGCGCGAAACCGCCCGCGATCGCCGCCAGCACCAGCAGTTCGCGCCCGCCGCCCAGACGCAGTCCCATCCAGCTCATTCCCATGCTGAACGCCGAGAAGACGACCCCCACCACCGTGACCGCGACCATGCGACGGTTCGCGAAGAACGCCTGCATGACGATCGCCTCCACCGCTGCCGCCGGCAGGGCGAAGGTGTAGCAGGCCATGGCCAGCGCCGTGCGCCGCACCGCGAGGGCGTCGAAATGGCCGCCTCCGAAAATCAGCCCCGTCAACGGAATGGAGAGCACCGCCACGATCGCCGCGAAGGGGATGAAGATCGCGAGCAGTTGGCGCCCCACCCGCGTGACCACCCGTCCGAGACGCGCATGGTCGGAGTGGTCGACGAGTTCGCAGAAGAAGGGGAAGACGGCGATCGACAGGGTGTAGGGGACGAGCCAGTGGAGGGCATTCTGCAGCTTGCGTCCCATCGAGTTGGCCTGCATGAGCCCCGCGGCGTCGAGTTCGCCGAGAATGTAGACGTTGTTGACCACGTCGCGAATTTTGGCGAACACGATGCCGACGAGCAGCGGCAGGGCCAGCCACAGCATGCGGCGCAACGCGGGATTGCGGAGATCCAGCGAGGTTCGGATCCGGTGGAGTTTGTCGCGCAGCCCGACAAGATGCGTGCCCAGTTTGAGCGCACTGCCGGCCAGCAGGCCGCCGATCAGCACGGTGGCCGCCGGGTGGCCGCCGGGAACCACGAAGAGCGTCAACGCGGCCATCACGGTGAACTTCCAGACGGCGTCGCCGAAGGCGGCCAGGAAAAAGCGCTTGTAGCTGTTGAGCAGCACGTAGGTCAGCGAGCCGAGCGACAGCCCCAGCAGCGTCGGCGCGAGTCGGCGGACGCTGTCGGCCGCCAGGGCGTAGTTCTCCGGCTGATGCGCCGGCGACCAGGGGGTCAGCAGTTGCGTGACCAGGCCGGGTGCCGCCATGAGGAAGGCGACAACGGCGGCGAGCAGGATAAACTGAAGGGAGAGCACGACGTTGGCGAACGACCAGGCTGCCGCCTCGCCCCGTTCGTCCTTCTCGCGCATGAACACCGGCAGGCAGGCAGGCCCGAGAACTTCCTCGCCGATCAGGAACAGGCTGAAGATGCAGTTCTCGAAGGCGAAGGCGTAGACGACGTCGTACGTCGCGGGCGGCAGGATGTGCCCCATGACGCGCGCCTGCCAGAGGCCGGCCAGCTTGAACAGCAGATGGGCGATGCTGACGGCGAAGCCGGCCCGGAGCACACGGTGCGCCAGCGATTTTCCGGAATGCGATCGACTCATGGACGAATCCAGATGCTAAGGGGAGTATGCTCCTGGCCGAAGTGCGGCACAATCCGCTCGAGCCGGTAGTGCCTGGCGAGGATCGTCTCGAACCGTTTGCGATCCGCTTCCGGCACGGGCGTCATGACGGGGGCCTCGAGGGCGAATCCATAGCCGCTGAATGCGGCGACGGGCGACTCGGCGCGCTCCAGGATGGCCGTCAGCAGGTTGGCGTTCACCACGTGGTAGCGCCGGGCATCGGCATCGCTCAGGGATGGAAAGTAAGAGAAGGGTCCCATCTCGAAGCCGCGCGGCACCCGGCGCCGCGCCTCCACAGCGAGGTAGGCGTCCTGCGTCAGCAGCGGGACATCGGGCGGAACCTGCGCCGCGATCTCGCGCGCCGTCTCGCGCAGCACCACGAGATCGGGGCTGGTTTTCTTGATGACCCAGAAGCGGTCCTTGCCGATGGTCACCCACGCCTCGTTCAGCGTCGACGTGCCCGCGCCGACGGCGCACCCGAGGAGGATCACGCCGAGAACGGCGGCCGTGCTCCGCGTACCCGCACCTTCACCGGCACCGTGATCGGCAGGCAGGGCGCGCCAGAATGCCGCGGCGACCGCTGCGGCCGCCAGGGGCATGATGGGCACCTGGTAGTCATCGTACGGAAACGGGCTGAGCAGATGCACGATGAACACCGCCGCGAAGACGGGGAGCCCCAGCGTGAAGAGCAGGCCGGGCGCCCCTCCCCCCTGGCCCGCGCGCGGCCCGCGACGGCCGAGGAGGGGCAGGGTCAGCGCGAGCGCCGCCAGCGGCAGGTAGTTGCGCACCAGGCGCGAAACCGAGCCGGCGGCGAACAGGAATCCCTCGGCTCCGCGTGTCGTGTGGAAGAAGTTGGCGAACAGGAAGGCCTCGGCGTCACGCAGCAGCACGGGGCCCAGCAGCAGCCCCAGTCCCGCCGCCCCGCCCAGGCCGAAGCCGAGCCAGGCACGGGGAAGCCGTCGGTGCTGACCGAGCAGGACAAGGCCCGCGACCGGCAGGGCCGCGCCCAGCGACAGCCGCGTGCAGGCGGCCAGCGCCAGCAGAAAGCCCCCCGCGGCCGCCCAGCACGCGCCGTGCCGCCGGGGTGCGAGGCTCAAGGCAAGGATGCCCGACACGAGGAGGCAGGCGGCCAGCGCATAGGTTTTGGGGATGGTGGTGAAATAGGCGTGGTAAACATTGCCGGCCGTCAGCAGCCAGGCCGTGATCGCCGCGGCCCAGCGGCGCGGCTTAGGCACGGCCTGCGCGGCCAGCAGGGCTGTCAGGGCGCCGGACGCCAGGCCGAAGCCGACGGTCAGCAGGCGCCCGCCCAGCAGGCCCAGCGGCGCCCAGAGCGGCGCGAGCAGACCGTAGACGGCCGGCATGAGCGGTCCCTGCGAAAAGAAAAAATCGCGGTAGGGCATCCGTCCGCCCGCCTGCTCGAGCGCGGCATAGAGATACCACCCCTCGTCCTGGTTGAGATTGCCCAGCCCGGTGTTGAGCAGGTAGAGCGCGAGCGCGAGCAGGACAGCTCCGGCCACGAGCCCCGGGCGTGCGAGTCGTTGTAGACGTTCAGTCGCCATTGGGAGATGAGTGTAGCACAACGCGTGCCGGACGGCACGGGGGCGACCATGCGAGCGCGAAAGATGGGCATGAATCCGCGGGCAAGATGCAGTTTGTGACTGCGCGCGCCCGCGCGCGCTTGTTACCCCGGCAGGTTGACGGTAAAAGTCAGGCGTGAGCGGTCGGCCTCCACCTCGTTCATGAACACGAGGCGGCGGGCACGGGGATCCGCGGCCTCGGGGACCGGCGACAGCGTGGCGTGGCAGAAGGAGTAGAACGGCTCACCCTGATGAAAGCTCCGCAACGCCAGGCGGTGTGTGCCAGGCCCCAGCAGGCCGTTCAGCTCGATGGCGGGCGCGGTATCGCCCGCGTACAACTGCGAAGCCGGTTCGGAGACGTCGACGGCGCCGCGCTTGTCGATCCAGGTCACGTGGCGTATCGTTCCATCGGCTGTCAGC
>JAAYZJ010000408.1 GCA_012514915.1 Lentisphaerota bacterium
AAGAGGCGGTAAAGTCGCCGTAGCCGTCGAAATCCTCCTGGTAGACGGTCTTGACGGCGGGGCCGGCGACGGCGGTCGCGACGCAGAGGGCCAGCGCCGCAGCGGCGGTCAACGGGCGGGGCGTTCGTTCAGTCTTCATCAGTGATCCTTCCCGTGGCGGTTGTGGCAGCCGCCCGGACGATTCCAGGCTGCGTGATCGCGGTGGATCGGGCGGGTTGCTCCTGCAACGACCATGAGCATAGCCCACCGATTGACGACACGCAAGCGGGGAATCGGCTGCGAGAGGGGGGGCGATTCCTGCGCATCGCGAGACGGGCAAGCTTAGGCGCGGTTACGTAGCTGAAGTCCGGCCTGTTTTTTCCCGCGGTTTTCGGACGCTTTCACTGATCCTCCCAATATGCTATTTATATAACATTTCACGCATCCATCGCGGCTGGCGTGTCTCTCAAGCCGTGCCGATGCCTGATCCTTACGGAAGCTGACCATGCAAGAAAAGTACCCTTTCCACGAGATCGAGAAGAAGTGGCAGGCCTGGTGGGAGCAGGAACGGACGTTTCACTGCGACACGCGGGATGACTCGCGCCCGAAATTCTACTGTCTGACGATGTTCCCCTATCCGTCGGGTTCGATGCACGTCGGACACGGCCGCAATTACATCATGGGCGACGTCCTCACGCGCTACAAGACGATGCGCGGCTTCAATGTCCTCTCGCCCATGGGCTGGGATGCCTTCGGCCTCCCCGCCGAAAACGCCGCCAAGACGCGCGGCGTCCATCCCAAGACCCACACCACCGGCAACATCGCCCACATGAAGGAGCAGATCCGCTCCTGGGGCGTCGGCTACGATTGGGAACGCGAGATCGCCACCTGCCATCCGGAGTACTACCGCTGGACGCAGTGGATCTTCCTCAAGTTCCACGAGATGGGCCTCGCCTACCGCAAGGCGGCGCCGGTCAACTGGTGCCCGCTCTGCACGACGCTCGCCAACGAGGAGGTCACCGCCGAGGGAACCTGCGACCGCTGCGGGCGCCCCGTTGAGAAGCGCAAGCTGGAGCAGTGGTTCTTCAAGATCACCGCCTATGCCCAGCGTCTGCTCGACGACCTCGAGACTATTCCCAAGTGGCCCGACAAGGTTCGCCAGATGCAGGGGAACTGGATCGGCCGCTCCGAAGGCGCGCGCGTCGACTTCGTGCTGAGCGAGACGGGCGATCCCTGCCCGGTCTTCACCACGCGTCCCGACACGATCTACGGCGTGACCTTCATGGCCGTCGCGCCCGAGCATCCGCTGCTGCAGAAGCTTCTGCCCGGCTCGCCCCGCGAGCGGGAGGTGGCTGAGTTCGTCGCGCGCCAGGCGCTGATTCCCGCCAGCGAGCGCTCGGCCGACACCACCGCCAAGGAGGGGGTGTTCTCCGGGTTCCACGTCACCAATCCCTATACGAACGAGCAGGTGCCGCTCTGGGTCACGAACTACGTGCTGATGGACTACGGCACCGGCATGGTCATGGCCGTGCCCGCCCACGATCAGCGCGATTTCGACTTCGCCCGCCAGTACAACCTGCCGATCAAGGTCGTCATCCAGAACGCCGACCGCTCGCTGGCCGCGGACAGCATGGAGACTGCCTATGTCGAAGACGGCGTGATGGAGGCCTCGGCGCCGTTCGATGGCCGGCCGAACCGCGAGGCCCTGCCGGATATCGTCAAACTCGGCAAGGAGCGCGGCTTCGCCGATTTCACGGTCAATTTCCGCATCCGCGACTGGCTCGTCAGCCGCCAGCGCTACTGGGGCTGCCCGATTCCGATCGTCCACTGCGACGCGTGCGGTGCGGTGCCGGTTCCGGAAGACCAGTTGCCGGTGCTGCTGCCCGACGATGTCGAGTTCCAGAGCGAGCAGGGCAACCCGCTCGCGCGGCACGAGGGCTTTGTCCACACGACCTGCCCGAAGTGCGGCAAGCCCGCCCGCCGCGAGACCGACACGCTGGCCCAGTGGCTCTGCTCGTGCTGGTATTTCCTCCGCTACGTCAACCCGCGCGACACGACGCAGCCGTTCGACCGGCA
>JAAYZJ010000409.1 GCA_012514915.1 Lentisphaerota bacterium
AGCCGCATAAATCCCTCCGGCAAGTCGTCGGGGGCTGACGGATCGAATTCGACGCCGCGGCCGAAATACTCGATGAGGAACTTGATGTAGAGTTCATAGGGTGTGATTTCGTCGTTGAGATAGGTGTCCTTCTTGATGCTTTCCAATTTCGCCGGGAGGATGTTGACGCCCTCCTGCCAGAGCGCTTCAAACTCCTCGGAGGCGAATTTGACATCGTCATAGTCGGCAAGCAGGACGTTGAACTCGTAGTTCGTAGGGCCGTTGCCCGTGCCAAGTCCGGCATCTGTCAGGTTGGACGAACCCGTGATGACGTTGCCGTGCTTGTGCTCGTTGTAATCCTCGGGCCGGAAAATGTAGATTTTGGCGTGAAGCTGGCGCGAAGGGTGCGCCTTGACTTCGACTTTTTTGCTAGCGACATCCTGGATGAACTGGAGAATGCCGCTTTCCACGTCCGCATCGTAACTGGATTGCTTGATGTCGGCCTTGACGCCGTCCATGAACAGCTCGACGGTCGACGTGGCGTCCGGGTTGAACAGGAGGCCTTGGGACTGGCAGAATTGGGCGCGTTCGTCCACGTCGATCCCGACAAGGATGCGGATTTTGGCCAGTTTTTCCAAGTGCGGACGGAGGGCGAAGTACCCGGACGTCCTGAAGTAGCCGACCAGAGCGTCGAAGAATTGAATGTCGGGGTTGTTGGCGAATACGCCTGCAAACTTCGCCAACAGCGTATTGTCATGGCGGTTGGTGAAAAAGCGTGTGGACATAGTCTCCTTGATGACGCTTGGCGAACGAGATTGTTTTCAAGATACAGCAGCAGACAGGATGGCGCAAGGGGATAAGGCCAAAGGATCATTGGCTGACGAGGCGTGCGAGGCCCATCGTGTCCCGAAGGCGTGCCCCGTCATCGTGTTCCGAAGCGCATCGCAGGCGCATCGCAAGCGAACCGCAAAGCCGGCACGCTGGCGTCCGCCGTCCCCGGCGGCTGTTCGTCCATAACAAACAGCCCGCGTGCAGGCGACTGCACGCGGGCCGTAGGGTGTTCGCCGGTTTGGCGGGCTAGTTCAGGCCGAGCGGCTGCTCTTCCTGCCCGAGGATATCATCATTCTCCTCGCTCTCGATGGCCGCGATGGCCTCCTTGTCGTCCAGCGAGACGTGTCCCTCGACCCAGCCGCAGTCGAGCGGGTTGTCCTTGCGCGCCTTGAGGTCGCGGAAGAGGCGCAGCAAGTCGATCGCGCCGCCGATGCCGAACCAGAAGGTCGAGATGATCGCCATGGCGCCGGGGACGCACAGCGTCACGATGAAGAAGTACGTGCCCCACCAGGCAACCGGCCAGGGCGAGAACACGTTCCAGATGACGACGCCGAGGAAGCAGATGCAGAAGCCGTAGACGAAGCTGTAGAAGAAGAAGCCCCAGGCGATCAGCTTGTCGCCGCGGGTGTATTCCGGCGTGATGCCGATGATCTTCGACATGGCGGTCTTGACGCTCCAGGCGATCCGCTTGTCCTTGTCGCTGCCGTCGAGGTTGTACTTGCCGCGGTGCAGCATCCGCTCGATGTTGAACGGCTCCTTGCGCGTCGCGTACGACACGACGACATAGAGCACCAGCGTGATCAGCATGGTCACGAAATAGAACTCGTAGGAGTTGATCGGAAACTTGACGGGATCCATCTTCCAGACCACGTAGGGGTTGAACGGTCCCGAGACCCGCTCAAGGAAGGTGCCGAGACCCTCCGCCCAGCCGCGCTGCTCGAGCCAGGGGTAGACGAGGTTGGCCCAGTTGCGCTGCACGAAGATGCCGAAGAAGGAGAGCAGCATGCCGGAAATGAGCGAGGTGAAGGCGCCGGCCGTGGTGCCGAAGCGGCCGTAGAGGCCGAAGATCATGACCGGTCCGCAGCCGCCCATCCACATGTTGCACATCAGGGTGACGAAGAGGTTGATGTAGTCGAGCTGCGCCATGAAGAACGAGCCGCAGAGGAAGAAGACGCCGATGCCGATCGTGACGAGGCGGAGCACCAGGATGTGCTTCTTGGGGGTGAAGGGCGTCTTGCGCAGCGGCATGACGACGTCCTGTGTGATCGTGATCGTCGCGCTGAAGATGCGCGAGTCGTCGGTTGAGATCATGGCGAGGATCATCAGCAGGCAGAAGAGTCCCGTGAGGACGGGGGGGAGCATGTGCCGCATCGAGACGGCCAGCATCATCTGGTGGTAGAGCGTGCGGAACTCCTGGAACTTGGCGTTGCCGCCCGTCTCACCCTCGAACTCCTTGAGCGCCTCGTGGGCGGTGTTGAGTACCGGGGTGTCGAGGTTTTCGGTCTGCGTCAGCGGCTTGTCGACGCCGATCGTGTGGATCTGCTCGGGGACGGCGGCGATGCGCGCGTCGAACTGGGCGCGCTTGTCGGGGTCGGGGAGGAGCTCCTGGGAGATCCTGGCCGAGATCGAGTCGCGCACGGTCTTGGCCTTGGGGGCGAAATCGACGTGGTTCATCAGTGAGATGATTGTCACGGCAATCAGGACGTAGAGGATGGAGACGACGGTGCCGCGCCAGGCGCCGAGGAGGCTGGCCATCTTCTGCTCGTGCGGGCTCTTGGCGCAGGAGGAGGTGCCGGCGCCGATCCAGCTCGCGCGGTGGAAGATGCTGGCGAAGACCGCCAGGACCACCATGAACAGGTTGAAGTCGCGCAGGTTGGAGATGTCGTAGGGGTTGAGGAAGCTTTCGCCGGGGCCGCGGTCCATCATGACGGGGACGATCTGCTGCGACCAGCTGAAGCGGGTGAGGATGAAGATGACGAAGACGGCGATCAACGGGAAGCAGAGCATCCCCTGGACGGCGTCGGTGATGACGCCCATCATCGAGCCGCCCATGCAGATCAGGCTGATCGAGATGCTCAGGCAGATGACGACGACGATCATGAAGGTGGGGATCGAGACGCCCAGCACGTTCACGGAGGGGGGGAAGCCCAGGTAGTAGATGAAGAAGCGGGCCGCGATGGCCGGCATGATCATGTTGGCGAGCATTTCGGAGATCGAGCGGAGCGCCGCCGCGAAGATGCGGAACTTGCGGTTGTAGCGCATCTCGAGGAACTGGCCGAGCGACATGGCGCGGGTCTCGCGGAAACGGTAGGTGCAGTAGCCGAGCAGCCCCATGATCACCCCGAGCGGGCCGGTGATGTGGGACCAGAAGGCGAGGGCGAAGCCGGTCTTGTAGTGCACCTCGATGTAGGCCGCGAGCCCGATGATCGAGAGGGCGTTGGCGACGTCGCCGACACTGATCACATAGCGTCCGCAGACCCGTCCGGCCGCCAGGAAGTCGACGACGCCATGGATATATCGCCGCGAGTATACACCGATGCCGACAACCGCGCACACCGGGATGATGACGATCAGCCAGTCGATCAAACTCATGATTTTGTCCTAACTTCCTTCACGGCATGCTGGGCCGGGTGGTAAAATGGATGAAGCGTAGCTTAATCGCAGGCGGCTGTCAATGGGCCGTTGCGGGTGGCACAAATGATGCTGCCTAGGCCTATTCAAGGTCAATCATGTTCTTGCTCAAAGGTCATTGCCATCGTTTATTCATCCTGGCCGCCGCCGTTCTGGTCTGCGGGGCGGGGCGCGCGCCGGAGGGCGGGGGGCAGGGCGGCGGGGCGGGCGGCACCGTCCTGCGCCTGCAGACGCTTCCCTCGCCGGTCTCGACCGACATCAGCGCGCAGGTCAGCCGGGTGATCGTCCAGGAGTTCGCGGCCCTCTACCCCCAGTACAAGCTCGAGGCCTTCGCCTTTCCGGGGATCGAGGGGATGGCGATGGATCAGGGCCCCCTGATGGCGATCGCCACGGGCGTCCCGCCGCACGGGATGTACGTCAACTTCCGGCAGTCGTCGTCGTACATCGACCATGGGTTCCTGGTTCCGCTTGAAATCCTGCTGGCGCGGCTGAACAGCGCCGATCCGCGGGCCCGCGCGGCCGACGCCGCCGGCAACTGGCTGGCCGATCCCAGCCCCGCCGAGGTGGAGGAGGCGCTGGCCATGCTGCGCGCCCGGATCGTCGACGCCGCCTGGCCCGTGCTCTACCGCGAGGCCGACACCGACCGTGCGGGGGTTCCGCGCGGCAAGCACGTCTGGGCACTGCCCTACGGGCAGTTGGTGCGGGCGCTGCTCTACCGCAAGGATGTCTTCAACGAGGCCGGTCTCGATCCGGAGCGTCCGCCGCGCGACTGGAACGAGTTCCTGGACTATTCGCGCAAGATCCGCGCGCTGCCCGGCAAGTTCGGCTTCATGTACAGCACCGGCATCCACGTCAGCTGGGGCGTCTACAGCTTCATGGTCTCCAACGGCGTGCGGTACATGGAGAAAGGGGCCGATGGCCGCTGGCGCGCGGCGTTCAACACGCCCGCGGCGGCCGAGACGATCTACTATCTGCTCGAGCTCACGCGCCAGCCGTTCGAGACGGAGGCGGGCGAGACCTTGTCCGGCGCCGTCTTCGCGCCGCTCGGCGGCGGCCAGGAGATGGATTTGAAATGGCAGCGCGGCGAGATTGGCATGCGCTGCAGCTACCTGACCTTCGGCCGGGGGCTGGACATCAACCCGGCGCTGGTCGGGATCGCCCCGGCCCCCGCCTCCTACTCCGGCATGAGCGCGAGCGAGCTGAACTGCGGCTCGACCGGCGTGTTTGCGGGATCGCCCCCCGCGCAGCAGCTCGGTGTCATGCGCTTCATCTGGTTCCAGACGGGCGAGCTGGCCGAGCGGATCCGCACCCGGATGTTCATCGACGCCGGCTACGGGACCTTCCTCGACCCCGAGGTGCTGGCCAAGTATGGCTACGACGATATCCTCGCTCAGGTGCCGGAGGACTGGAAGAACACCGTCCGCGACGCCCTGCGCAACGGCGTTCCCGAGCCCTATGGCAAGAACACCCAGACGATCTACG
>JAAYZJ010000410.1 GCA_012514915.1 Lentisphaerota bacterium
CTCTCCTGCCGGTTCATCGGCTGGGCGCTGCTGAGCATCCTGACCTGCGGCATCGGCTGGTTCTTCCTGATGCCCTACATGCAGGTCTCGTTCGCCCACTTCTACGAGGACATCCGCTAGGCCAGCAGCTCGCGCGCCCGCGCCAGCACGTTCTCAACCGTGAACCCGAAGCGCTTCGCCAGATCCTTGTAGGGGCCCGAGGTGCCGAACCGGTCGAGGGCAATCATGCGGCCCGACTTGCCCAGATAGCGTTCCCAGCCGAACGAGACGCCCGCCTCGATCGCCAGCCGCCGCGTGCAGGCCGGATCGAGCACGCTGTCGCGATAAGCCGGGGGCTGCGATTCGAAGAGTTCCCACGACGGCATCGAGACGACGCGGACGTTGGCGCCTGCAAGCTGTTTCGCCGCCGCCAGCGCCAGTTCGACTTCCGATCCCGTCGCGATCAGCAGCAGGTCGGGGGTGCCCGTGCCGCTCTGCCAGAGGGTATAGGCGCCGCGTTCGAGGTTGCTCGCGCAGGGATAGACCGAACGATCGATGACCTGCATGTTCTGGCGCGTCAGCAGCAGGGCCGTCGGCCCGCCGGTGTTCTTCAGCGCGGCCATCCAGGCGGCCGCGGTCTCGGTCGGATCGGCAGGCCGAATGACGGTCATTCCCGGCATGCCGCGGAGCGAGGAGAGTTGCTCGACCGGCTCGTGCGTCGGACCATCCTCGCCGACATAAAAACTGTCGTGCGTGAAGACGTAGATGGCCGGCAGTCCCATCAGGGCCGCCAGCCGCAGGGAGGGACGGCAGTAGTCGGCGAACACGAAAAACGTCGCGCCGAAGACGCGGAAGCCCCCGTGGAGCAGCATGCCGTTCATGACCGACGCCATGGCATGCTCGCGGATGCCGAAATGGAGATTGCTGCCGCTGAAATCGCCGGGAGCGACGCCCTTGGACGACTTGATCCAGGTCATCGTGCTCGGCGCCAGGTCGGCCGACCCGCCCACCAGTTGCGGCATCGCCGCGACCAGCGCGTTGATGACCACGCCCGAGGCGGAGCGCGTTGCCAGCGGTTTCGACACGTCGAACGACGGCAGAACCGCCTCAAGGTTCTCAGGCAATTCGCCGCTCGTGTGACGCCGCCAGGCGACCGCCTGCTCGGGATGCGCGGCCTGCCAGGCCTTGAAACCTCGCCGCCAGCGGTTGGCGAGGCCGTGCATCCGCTTCGCGCGGTCGGCAAAGAGCGCACGCACCCGCTCGGGAACCACAAAGGACTGGTTCTCGTCGAACCCCAACGCGCGCTTGGTGAGTCGGATCTCATCCTCGCCCAGCGGCGCGCCGTGCACCTCGTGCGTGCCGCACTTGTTCGGGCTCCCCTTGCCGATGACGGTCCTGCAGATGATCGCGACCGGCTTGCCGGTCACACGCAGCGCCTTGCGGATCGCCGCCTCGATCTTGTCGGTATCGTGCCCGTCGGTCTCGATGACCTGCCAGCCGTACGCCTTGAAGCGCAGCCGGGCGTCGTCGCTGCAGGCCAGGCTCGTGCCGCCCTCGATCGTGATCGCGTTGCTGTCGTAGAAAAGGATCAGCCGGTCGAGGCCGAGGTGGCCCGCCAGCGAGCAGGCCTCGTGGCTGAGGCCCTCCATCAGGTCGCCGTCGCCGCAGAAGACAAACGTGCGGTGGTCGACGGGGTCGAAGCCATCGCCCGTGTTGACCCGGGCCGCCAGCATGCGCTCGGCCAGCGCCATGCCGACGGCATTGGCGATCCCCTGCCCCAGCGGCCCGGTGGTCGTCTCGACGCCGACCGTGTGCCCGACCTCGGGGTGGCCCGGCGTCAGGCTGTCGAGCTGACGGAACCGCTTGAGTTCGTCGATCGGCAGCGGGTAGCCCGCCAGATGCAGCAGGCTGTAGAGGAGCATGCTGCCGTGCCCCCCCGACAAGACGAAACGGTCGCGGTCCATCCACTGCGGATCCCGTGGGTCGTGCTTCAGAAATTTGAGCCAGAGGACGGCGGCCACATCGGCCATGCCCATGGGAAGGCCGGGATGGCCCGATTTGGCGGCCTGGACGCCGTCGATGGCCAGACAGCGGATGGTGTTGGCAATCAGGGCAAGATCCTCGCGGGAAGGCTTGAGCATATCGGTTCTCCAAAACGGGTGGGACGGGTGCTGAAATTGGATAAGTATGCCAGAAAATGGCGAATTGACAAGGCGGAAGTTATCATCGCTGTTGACATGCGCTTGACGTCAGGAGGCGGTTTCGGGTAATGATGGGGCCATCATGAATGAACTTGACATCAACCGCAAGATCGCACGGGACCGCATCAGGACGTGGTTTATCGCCGGCGCGTCGAGCGGGTTCGGGAAGCGGATCGCGGAGGCGCTGCTGGAGCGTGGATACAACGTGGCCGCGTCATCGATTGTCGCGCCCGGAATCCGGCATCCGAACGTCCTGCCTCTGGTGGTGGACGTGACACGCCAGGAGGATGTCGAGCAGGGGCTGGCGGCGGCTGTGGCGCGCTTCGGCAAGGTCGATGTGCTGCTCAACTCGGCCGGGATCACGGCCAATTTCTCGATCGAGGAGAGTCCCGAGGAGCAGGTCCGGCAGGTATTCGAGATCAACTACTGGGGCACCTATCATCTGGCCAAGACCTTCATCCGGCATTTCCGCGGCAACCGGAACGGCACGTTCGCGGCGATCACTTCGCAATCGGGCATCGCTCCCCGGAAATGGGGCGTCGCCTACTGCGGCTCGAAATACGCGATGGAGGCGCTGTTGGGCGTGATGACCATCGAGTGCCGCGAGTTCGCGCGCGTGCTCGCGATCGAACCGGGATTCTTCGCCGGGACCGACATCATCAAGAACGGTCTCTCGCTGGCGACAAGCCTTGAGGAGTACAAGCGGGGGATAGGCACCATCGAGCGGGACGCGCCCGACTATGGCCGTTTCCGCAACTTGATCGCGCCCGCCGTGCAGCGGATCATCGATGTCGTCGAGATGGAGGAGATGCCCCGGCATCTGGTCATCGGACTGGAGGCGCACGCCAGGATGGCCACGGAAATCGCCTATTTCGCCCGCGACAACGCATTCGGGCGGCAGATCGACCAAGACTGCTATGCCGTCGAGTGAATGAAGTTGAGTTGATCGCCGTTTTTTGTTTACCTAGCGGGACGTTGACGCCTCTTGAGGCTCCTCGGCGCCAGAGTGGAAGGATTACGGATGAAGGTATGCAAATTCGGCGGCACCTCGATGGCGGATGCCGGCCAGGTCAACAAGGTCTGCGAGATCATGCTGGCCGACCCCGCACGGCGCGTGTTGGTCGTGTCGGCCCCCGGCAAGCGTTCCGGCGCGGAATCCAAGGTGACCGATCTGCTGATCGCCTGCGCCGACGCGGCGCTGGAGGGCCGCGATGGCAGCAAGTCGCAGGAACAGGTTGTGGCGCGCTATGCCGCCATCCAGCAGGATCTCGGCATCGAGGCGGCGCTGATCGACCGCATCCGGAGCGAACTCGCGCGGCGCTTGACGGCGCACCGCGCCGATCGCGGCCGCTTCAAGGACGCGGTCAAGGCGGCCGGCGAGGATTTTGCGGCGCTACTCGTCGCGGCGGCGTTCCGCGCTCGCGGTGTCGCCGCCGTCTACGTCAACCCCGCCGAGGCCGGCATGCTGCTCGAAGGCGAGGCCGGCAATGCCGTGCTGTGCCCGGAATCCTACGAACGGCTGTCGTTTTCACTGGGCGCCATGCTCGAGCACCCCGACCGGCCGATCATCGTCTTCCCCGGGTTCTTCGGCGCCACGCGCGAGGGTGCCGTGGCGACCTTCCCCCGCGGCGGGTCGGACATTACCGGCGCGATTCTCGCGGCCGCGCTGAAGGCCGACTGCTACGAGAATTTCACCGATGTCGACACGGTCTACGCCGTCGACCCCCGCATCGTCCCCGACGTCCGCCACGGCATCCAGGAGATGACGTACCGTGAGATGCGCGAGCTCTCGTACGCCGGGTTCGGCGTGTTTCACGACGAGGCCGTGGTGCCCGCCGTCCGCGCGGGGATTCCCATCAACATCCGCAACACGAACCACCCCGACCTGCCCGGCACGCGGGTGGTGCCCCGGCGCGAGGCGGCCACCTGCTCGGTGGTCGGCATCGCCAGCGACACCGGCTTCGTCGCGCTGTACGTCGACAAGTACATGATGAACCGCGAGGTGGGCTTCGGCCGCCGGTTGCTGCAGATTCTCGAGGACGAGGGGGTCTCTTTCGAGCACATGCCCTCGGGTATCGACAATGTCTCCGTCGTCATGCGGGACGCCCGCTTCGACGCGGACCGCGAGACCCGTGTCGTGGCGCGCATCCAGGCGGAGCTCAAGCCCGATGCCATCCTGGTCGAGCGCGGCCACGCGCTGATCATGGTCGTCGGCGAGGGGATGCAGTATGCCGTCGGCATGGCCGCCCGGGCCACGCGCGCGCTGGCCGATGCCGGCGTCAACATCGAGATGATCAACCAGGGGGCCTCGGAGATCAGCATGATGTTCGACGTGCGCTCGCCCGACCGCGACCGCGCCGTCCGCGCGCTCTACGAGGCGTTCTTCGCATGACCCCGCCCAGAACCTCCCCCTCTCCAAACGGGAGAGGGGAGACGTTCAGTGGGTGTGGGCGTGTGGGGGTGTTGTCCGGGCGACAACCCGATGCCGATCGCGATGCGCCCTCCGGCCCCCCTTGGAGTTGTCGTTCGAAGGGCCGCCATCGGCCCGCAGCACCGCAGTGGGCCCCAGAGCCAGTCGGTTCGACCGGGTGGTCAGCCTGATGCCTCCGCCGGAGGATCCGACGGAGGGATCCCCGCGGGAACCATCGGCCCAGAGCCCGTCGGTCGCGCCGGTTCAGGTCTTGCCGCACAGGCTTTCCGCCGACAACAACAAACACACTCCCGTCAACATGATGCTGCTCCGGTCGATGTGCCGACAAACGGCCACATCCTGTCGCTGTAGAACCGGTGGCCGGCCTCGCCCCAGGCGTGGGCGAAGGCTCCGTCCGTGCCGGCGGCGCGGAAGATGAGCCGGGTCGCGTTCACGGCCCGCGCGATCTCGTCGAGGGGAAACAGCGGGTCGGTCCGGCCGTGAACCACCAGCAGGCGCCGCGGGGCGATCAGGCCGGCGACGTCGGCAAGCTCGCCGAAGCGCAGCAGACCCGGCACCAGGTTGCAGTCGCAGTGGTGGATGGCGCCGTTGCGACCGGCGATGGTGCAGAACGAGCAACTGGCCACGGCGACGGTGATGCGGGGATCGCAGGCCGCCGCGTAGAGCGTGGTCATGCCGCCGCCGGAGTTGCCCATGACAAGCACCGTCGAGCGATCGATATGCGCCTGTGTCCCGGCCCAGTCGATCAGGCGCATCACGTCCCAAACCCGCTCGCCGATGGCGGTCCGTCCCGCCAGCACCGCATGGATCATCTGGCTGCGGCAGTCGCGGCGGTCATGGCGGTTCGTCAGATCCGGCACGGCGACGGGCGCGAATCCCCGGCAGGCGGGCGCCAGCGCGACGAACCCACGGCGCACCGCCTGCACAGCCACGTCGCGATCCTCCGCCGCGATCCGCTCCCGCATCTCCAGCGAATGGGCGATGCCCACCGCGTAATCGAGCCCGTGCTCCTGGTAGTGACCGTGCGGCAGGATGGCCAGCGGAAACGGACCCGCCCCCCAGGAACCAGCATCCAGAAAGGCACCGACACGTCGGGTTCGGCCAGCAGCAGCCCCTTGCTCCGCGTGTAGCCCTCCTGCGGTTCGGCCTCGCCCAGCGCGACGGACGGGACGAACCCATCCCGCTCGGCCTCCAGTTGCTCAAGACCGAGCAGCCGCATCAGCGCGGGACGGGCCGCCGCAGACCAGGCTTCATGCGCCTGCCGGGTCGTCCCGTCAAACGCGTGCATCCGTCGCGAGGGATCGTAGAGGCGATCGAGATAGGCGAGCGTCGCGGAACCGTGGTGATCACGCAATGTCATTTTTCCTATTCAAGCACGTTTCATCACGACGCGTCAAGGCACGCGTCAAGGCATCCGCGGCGGTTCATCAGCCATGCTCAATTTCAGACTTCCTGATCTCGGCCGGTTTTGATAGCTGATTTCAGGACAATTTCTTCTCGCATGACGTTTCGGATGCATGCGGCCAGCGCTTCGCGCTGGCCACCCTCATGGCCAACGGTCACGTGCGCCCCAGCGAGGTGGAACGTTCCTGGGCAAGCTGTTCACCGACACGGTCAAAATGATCACCTACGGCGCAAGGTCTGGATCGATCCTTGTCCGTCGGCCTTCTCCGCCCGGACGGCCGGCTGTTGTTCAATCCGGGCTCGTGCCCGCTTCAACGTCTCTTGCCGGTTCGATCGACGCACCCGGCAGTCGAGCATGAAGGCGCGCACGGTCGCGGCATCGAAGCCCGCCAGGTGCAGCATCTCGCCCGCCTCCACCACCGCGCCCAGATTCAACGCCCCGCAGACCTTTCCCCGTCCGAAGACGCCCTCGAAGGCGGCAGGCGGCACGCCGCTCTCCAGCGCTTGCGCCACCAGACAGCACAATCCGCGCCGCTCGCCCGAGCGCCTGATGCAGGTGCAGGCGGCACGCGAGAGGATTTCATGGGCCTGGCGGAGCGCGTGGGCGCGCTTCTCCACCGCCTCCTGGAGTGCCTCGGGCGACGCCTGCTTGACCAGGCCTTCGCAGACCCGCGTCGTCAGCACCTTGCACGGCAGGCCTTCATGGGCGGCTTGCTCGATGCAGGCGCAGATTTTACCAGCGGTCGGTGCCGGAACGGCATGCGCCTGCAACTCGTCCCGCACCTGGCTCACCCGTTCATCGGCGCGCGCGGCAACCGACAGCCCCAGCACGATCCCCGCCAGCAGACCGAGCGGCGCGAACCGCAGCCGATTGTAGAGTCGCCCGATGCGCACCGTGCCATCCTCCCTAAAGGTTCACCACGGCATTCCGATGCCCAAAGCCGTCCGGCCGGTGCGTCACGGCCAGTGGATCACTCACCCACTGTTCGTCCTCGACCAGAAACAGATATTCGTAGCGACCCGCCGGCAACGCGACCCGCGCCGACCAGCGCCCAGCGGCATCGGGACCCTCCATGGGCAGACGCCCCCGGTGCCAGTCGGTAAAGTCGCCCACCAGTTCCACCCGCGTGGCCTGGGGCGCATGCAGGACAAAGACGGCATCACGGATCCCTCCGCCGCGCTCATGCGGGATCAGCAGCAGAACCACGCAAACCGCGGCCGCCGCCGCCAGTGGGGACCACATCCACACGCGCACCCGTCGTCTCCGGCGCGGCGCCTCCGACAGGCGGGCCATGACGCGCCGGGTCAGATCGGCTGGGGCCGATGGACGCGGCAAACCAGACAGCAAGGAAACCAGCGGATCGGTGCGGCTCCCGTCCTTTCCCAATTTCTCTCGATCATGATTCATGTTCATCGTTCACCTCCCGGTCCACGGCCGGGTTTCAGTCGGTCCAGCAACCGTTCCCGCCCCCGGGCCAAGCGCATCTTGACGGCGCTCTCTCCAATTCCGAGCGACCGGGCGATCTCCTGCACGGATAGATCCTCCATGTACTTGAGCACCACGGGCACACGCAGACTCACAGGCAGAGCGTCCAGCGCGCGCGACACGTCCTCGACCCGACCGGCATCGGAGGCCTGGCCAGCCTCGACCGCCTCGATCCGAAGCTGCTCGTGCTCGGCAAAACGCCGCGTCATGGCCCGTGCCCGCTGCCGCCAGCGGAACTGCCCCCGCGCCAGGTTGGCGCAGATGCCCAGCACCCAGTTGCGAAAGGTTCCCCGCTCCGGAGCGTACTGTTCGAGCCTCGTGAAAGCCCGGACGAACGCTTCCTGCGCCAAATCCTCGGCATCGGAGGGGTTGCCGCACATCCGCCAGGCAAACTGGTAAACCGCATCGCGGTGCCGATCGACCAGCCAGGCAAACGCCTCGCGCGTTCCAGCCCGACAGGCGGCGATCGCCTGTGCTTCTTCGTTGTATGCATCCGTCATTCACACCCATTATATGCCAGAACCGCCCAATAGGTCACATCCGACATGAAAAAAAGACCGCAAGCGCTTTTTTTAATTTTTTATGTGACCGTTGCGGCCCCGCCGGCATAAAGCTTGTTGAACGGTTGCGCCGCTCCGGAACACAACGGTTTGCGGAAACCGGCATGACCGCGTACAACAGGGAGAGCAACATGAAACTGAACGGACTACTGGCGATGGTTGCGGCGCTGACCCTTGTGGCCAGCCTGAATGCCGCCGAGGCGACCCCGAAGCAGACGACGGACGACGCGGCCAAGGCCTGCGCCATGAAGTGCAAGGCGGAGGACAAGGCCTGCGCGGAGGCATGCAAGGCGGCGGACAAGGCCTGCGCCAAGAAATGCAAGGCGGCGGCCAAGGCCAAGACCTGCAAGGCGGCCGCGACGGCCCAGACCGCCTGCACGGCGAAGTAAAGCGTCCACCACTGCGGACGTTTCGCGTCAGGTCCGGTGCGGCGCCAGCCGCACCGGAGCCTGTTTGATCCAGTCGTAGACGGCACCAATCGTATCGGGTTGACACATCGGCGGCATCACGCCGGCGGAACTCAGCACGAGGCCGCGTCCCTTCTACCAGTCATCGGTCCGGAAGGCCACGGCGGGGAGGCCGTTCCGGTTGAAGAGATTGGCCCAGGGGTGCGCGTGGGCCCAGGCATAGCGGACCGCGACGGGCCGGGGAACCCCTTCCGCCGAAACCACCACCTGATCGCCATCGATCACCGCGTCGGCCCAGCGGAACTGGCGGTCTTCGCCGGCCACGGCGAATCCCTGCAGCCGCTCGCCGCGCCAGGCCAACCCCTGCCCCACGTGTTTAAACCGGATGCGGATGCATCCTTCCTCGCTCTGGTGCGAGGCGTAGACCGGTCCCGAACTGACGGTGTCGCGCCCATAGACGCGCTCCAGCGCCACGCGCGCGGCCCGGGTGCCATAGCCGGTCTTGTTGACAGGATGCGTTCCAGCCCCCAGATCGCTGCTGATGACCATCGACGTGCCGGGGATCTCCGCGATCCGGCCATGCTCCCCGCGATGGATGGCCTGCGCGGGAGGCGGTGGCGACGCGGGCAGGGGCGCGAGGGCGGCGGCCTGTGCCGTGACGGGGTCGGCCGGATCCCAGGCGCAGCCGCCGCCGTTGGGTTTCTGGACGAAAAGGAAGGAAACCGCGTCGGGCGCGCCCCCGGCGCCGCCGGCCGCGTGCCAGTCGCCGCGCCAGCCTTCGATCAGGGCGCCCATCAAGGCGAGCTGCGTCACGCCGCCGATGCCCGTGCCCGCTTCGCCCTGGTCCCACAGCACACCGCGGATGGCGAACGGCAGGAAGGGACGGATATGGCGTTCGTAGAGCGAGCCAATGGGTGACCGCGCCATGCCGGGCGCCAGCGAGAGCTTGGGCCGGCCCGGCCTACGCCCGCCCTCGCTCGCCGCCTTTTCCACCAGGTTCGACCAGGCCTGCAACCGCTGCGCGTTCTGCCGTTCAAATGCCGCGGCATCGAAGACCGCGAGCGCCCGCGCCACATCGGCCGAGCAGGCCGGCGAGCCCTC
>JAAYZJ010000411.1 GCA_012514915.1 Lentisphaerota bacterium
GTTATTCTTTCTCTTTTCAATGTTCCGTCCGCATGCTAAACTGGGCCACGTTCGCACTCTTTGCGACTTGGGTTTGCCACATCCGGCGAAAACCGATCAGGAGAAACGAGTAACATGGCAACAATCAACTTCGGCGGCGTCGATGAAACCGTCGTGATGCGGAAAGAATTTTCACTCGCCAAGGCCCGTAAGGTCCTCAAGAAAGAGGTTGTCGCGGTTCTGGGCTACGGCGTCCAGGGTCCCGCCCAGTCGCTGAACATGCGCGATAATGGCATCAACGTCATCATCGGCCAGTCCAAGAAATTTCCCAAGGACTGGGAGCGTGCCGTCAAGGACGGCTGGGTTCCCGGCAAGACGCTCTTCGAGATCGAGGAGGCCGCCGAGCGCGCCACAATCATCCAGATGCTCGTCGCCGACGGCGCGATCAAGGCCGTCTGGCCGTTGGTCGCCCCCAAGCTGACCGCCGGCAAGGCCCTTTACTTCTCGCACGGCTTCGGACTGGTCTACAACGACCTGACCGGCGTCAAGGCGCCGAAGGATGTCGATGTCCTGCTGGTCGCCCCGAAGGGCTCGGGGACGAGCGTGCGCCGCAACTTCCTGAACGGCGTCGGCATCAACTCGAGCTACGCCGTGGCGCAGGACGCCACCGGGCGCGCCGAGGAGCGCTGCCAGGCGATCGGCATCGCGATCGGCTCGGGCTATCTCTTCCCGACCACGTTCGAACACGAGGTCACCAGCGATCTCGTCGGCGAGCGCGGCGTGCTGATGGGCGCGCTGGCGGGCATCATGGAGGCCCAGTACGACGTGCTGCGCAAGAACGGCCACTCCCCGAGCGAGGCTTTCAACGAGACGGTCGAGGAGCTCACCCAGAGCCTGATCCGGCTGGTCGATGAGAACGGCATGGACTGGATGTTCGCGAACTGCTCGGCCACGGCGCAGCGCGGCGCGCTCGACTGGAAGCCGAAGTTCAAGAAGGCCACCCTCCCCGTCTTTAAGGACCTTTATCAGGCCGTCAAGACGAAGAAGGAGGCGGCCCGCGTCATGAAGACCTGCAGCAAGCCCGACTACAAGGAGCAGCTCAAGAAGGAGCTCGACGCGATGGGCGGCAGCGAGATGTGGCGGGCCGGCAAGGCCTGCCGCGCGCTGCGGCCGCACGACAAGGTGCATGCCGGCGCGGCCACCGCCGCCGGTGTGCGCGGACGCGCCGCCAACTAAGACGCGTTGCGAAGCGCGGAACGCCGTGGGAGGCAGGCCACTTGGCCTGCCTCCCTTTTTTTTCGCCTAGTTTCGCGACCAATTATTGCGGGCGGTAAACCAATACATGCTGGCTAAGCACGGATGGATCAAGTCTCGTTTGCCCAGATGATTCCGTGTGTGAGGGCTCGCGGAAGCGAGCCATCAAGGTGGGGCGACGGCGTCCTCGCCTAGCCGCAGGGGGGGGACACCAATCGCCGGGATCCAGGGGATGCATCGCAATCCTGTGCATCCGCGTACGATCGTCCTCGTCCCCGCACGCGCTCGATTCACGCGTGATCGAACCGGCTAGTCGATCGTCACGATCATCCGGAATCGGTCGGATCGCTTATCGATTTCGTTCTTGATCAACGCGACCGAGAATCCCTCGTACGGGGCCGTACCGCGGTAGATGACCGGGATGAGCCGGCCGTCCTTCAACTGGCTAGCCGTGACCGACAGGCGGCGCGAACCATAGACGGGGCCGTCGACCGTCACTTGCTCGGCCAGCCCGATCAGCGATTGCTGCCCCTGCCAGAAGGGATAGACGACCGTCTTCCCCTTAGGCGGCTCAACCCGCAGCTCGAAGGGGGCCAGCAGCCGTTTGCGCTCGTCCATCGGCACGCTGTTCTCGAACGTGCGCACCGCCGGCACATATAGGCGCATCTGGAAGCGGGTCGGATACTTGATCCCCGGCGGATCGCGAACCCACCCCCAGCATTGGACAGTGTTGTCGACAAAGGCATAGCTCCAGGAGAACGTGACCCCGTCGGCCATCCGGCCCGTGAAGGTCAGCTCCTTCGGATCGAGCGTGGGCCGGGGAATCTCGTCGAAACCGACGATGGCGCGGCCATACTCCTGCCTGGAAACGTAGTGGTGCAGCGGGCGCAGGATGAGGGGGCGGCCGAAGGTGTTGGTCCCGTCGCGGATCTCGATTTCGACCTGGGATGCCCTGTTCACGCGGGCGATGAAGTTCGGATGCGTGTAGACGGAATGATAGCGCCGCCCCGGCCCCTCGGTGAAAACGGGTACGCGGTTGGAGGCGACGCCCTCGGTCTGATAGGCCGGTCCGCGCTGCTGGCGTTCGACCCAGGCGGCCACCGCCGCCTGGCCCGGCGGCGTCAAGTCGCCGAGTCGGATGCGCAGCACCGCGCCGTTCGTCGTCTGGAGCGAGACCATGTTCTGCTGCACGCCGACGAGCGCCGCCGTGACCGTCGCGCCCGAACGACTGCTCCACTCGCGGGTCTCGGGAGACTCCGCCGCCGGCGCGCGCGCGGCAAGCAGCGGCAGGACCGCCGCGACCAAGGTGCGGATCAGAACACGGGCGGATGACGCTTTCATGGCGGGGCTCATGCGGGTTGATTACTTGTTCGGGAAGTCGTCCTTCAGCAACAGGCGCTGCACGGCGGAGGGTTTCGACTCCTGGCGGCGCGCGTTCGTGTAGGTCGCGAAGAAGTAGAGCGGGAACTCGGGGCGCAGGCGGCGCACGAGCTGGGTGGGTTCGGCACCGGTCGACAGCCGCGACGCCCCGGTGCCGTCCTCGTAGGCGGAGACGTAGATGTTATAGGCGCGGACATCGCCTTCGGCCTTGCTGATTTCCACCATGATCTGGGTGCCGTCGTACCAGGCGTCGGGTTTGAAGAAGCGGACGATGCTGGGCGCGGGCAGATCCGAGGTTGCCTGCAACTGCTTGACCGGGTTGGGCAGCAGGGCGGGGTCCGGCGGCTCGATCCGCAGGGTCGCGAGCCGCTGGCGCTCGACCGGCAGCTCCGTCAGGTCGTCCTCGCGATCGTACACGGCGACCAGACGGTCGAGGACGACGCTGGGATCGGGAATGGCGAGCAGCTCGTTGACGTAGACGTGGTGCGTGCGGTGGGTGATCACGACCTTCGTCAGCTTGATGGGAAGATCGACGATCCCCTCCTGGTCGTGGCCCCACCAGACGTTCTCGTAGTCGCGGTAGCCGTCGTAGGGGGCGCTGCGCGGCAGCGGAAACTCGACATAGCGGGCGCCGTCGAAATTGAAGTAGCTGCGCTGGGCCGAATCGTCTCCGTTCCAGTTGTTCGGCGCGCCGGTCGAGAGCCAGCGCTCGCCCTTGGCGTCCTCGATCTCGTAGATCACGCGGCCCCATGACGAGGCGCCCTTGACATAGAGGCCGAGCGCCCGGGCCTGCCCGGCGATCGCGAGCGGGGCGGCTGGCTCCAGCACACCGTACCAATCGACTGTGGGACGGGACTCGGGCGTCTCCCGGAGGGCGACCTGCAACGCCGGACGTCCACCGAAGTCGACCGTCTCCAGTGCCATCGGGCCGGCCGCGAACGGGGCCAGGACCGGGTTGTTGGACTCGAGACGGGTGTAGGGCGCGGCGGCCAGTTTCCAGCCGGCGTGGAAGGTGGCCAGCTCGCGGGTGGGTTCCTGCGGGGCCTCGCGGTGGACCGGATCACCCACGGCGGCGGCCTGGATCGGCTGGGTAGTGGTGATCCAGAACGGCGTCGGCGTGAGGGTCAGCGTCGCCTGGTTCTCCGCCGTCAACTCGATCGGCCATGCGTTGCCGTTCTCGTCGATGCGCACAGCCGTCTCGCCGGGGGCGAAGGTCAGCGTGACCGGGCGCTCGCCGCGAACCGTCCAGAGGGTGTGGACGTGCGCGTACGGCCGGGTGGTGTCCTGGTTGAGAAAGGCGAGGCAGTAGCTGGTCAGCGAGCCGGTCGGCAGATAGCCGTTGGGCTTGACCATGTCCAGCAGGCGGGTCATCGTCGCGTAGGCGGCGAACGCCTCCTTGGGATTGTACATGGGGGCACGGCCGACGATGCCGATGCTGCCGTAGTGCTGGCTGCCCCAGTAACCCGCGCAGTCGTGCAGGCTGAAGCAGTTGGCCAGCTTCTCGCTTCCGAGCTGGATCGCCAGGGCGCCGAAGCGCACGAAGTAGTCGGCGCTGGTGCGATGGCCCAGGGCGAGTGTGTGGCTGGTGGGGAAATAGGTCTCGTGGTGGACGACCGGCTTGTCGGCATAGCCGAGGCGCTTCATCTCCTGCTGCAGCAGCCACATGCGGTTGGGTGAGATGTCGCGCAACGGCATCTCGGGCATCCGCATGAACGTCGGGAAGTCGATGCCGATGATATCGAAGAGCTCGGCGGGGAATCCCATCCGCAGGAGGGGGATCTGGAACTGCGGATGTGTCCACCCCAAGCTGAGCCTGGCCTGCGGCACCTCCTTGCGGAGAGCCTCGAAGGCGAGCTTGGCCGCCTTGAAGCGCCCCTCGTAGAGGCGCTTCTGCTCGGGGGTCCACGACTCCGTGCCGCTCTCGCCCAGATAATGGGGGTATTCGCCGAACATCAGGGGGATGTCGGCGACATCCTCGACGAAGAATGCCAGGTAGGGGCTGTCGGGACTATCTTCGAGGAGCTTCTTGGCCTTATCGACCATTTCCCGCTGGAAGGCGGCGATCTTCTCCGCGTTGTCGGGATCGGTGTACAGCCATTCCGGCGCCCGGTAGCTGATGCCGGCGGGACGCGGCGCCAGCCCCCAGGTGCGGCGCAGGGTGTAGCGATCGCCGCCGCCGCCGGGACCGGCGCCGCGCGCGCCAGCCGCCCGCAGCAGGTAGGCGTTCTCGTCCAGGTCCGGATTGGTGCCGTGCCCGCCATACCAGGTCCACAGGCCCCAGCGGCTGTTCTTCTCCGTCGTGCGCCGGGTATCGAGCGGCAGTTGGACGAAGGTTCCCGCATCGACGAGCACGTCGCCGCCGGTGTGCGTGAAGCGGCTGGCGACGTGGTGCAGGCCGAAACGCGTCGGCGCGAGAGGCAGGCGGATCGTGCGGACTTCGCGCGGCAGGAGCTCGACATCGAGGGGCGCTTGCGCCTCCTCTTCGACGGCGACGACGAGCCGTCCGCGCTGTCCGGCGTCGGTGTGGTTGGCCAGCGTGACCTCCCAGACGGGCGTGTCGGGCAGCACGTAGGCGTTGCCCGGACGGTTGCCGGTGGCGGTCATCGAGAGCGGGGCCTCCTCGAAGGTGAGGCCGAAGAGGCGGACGCCGCTGGGCGATCCCCCCTGGAACCAGCTGAAGTTGGCGGGGTCGGGGGTGCTCCGGTAGGGAAAGGTCGCCTGGGTCAGCTCGACCATCATGGTGTCTTCATGGCGGTATTCACGGGCGATCCGCTGCGAATCGAGCTCGACGGGAACGAGCCACAGGCGCCGCTCGCTGCCATCCGGTGCCTTAACCGGCAGGGGGCGCGCACCGCCGGGAACGGGAGGCGCATCGAACGCCGGCACTTCGGCGACGGCGTCGATGGGCCAGCCGGCATGCGGCTTGACGACACGGAGCGTCAGCCGCGGGATCGAGGCGGGCTCGCCGTCGGTAGCGGCCAGCAGCCAGGCGCGTCGGTAGGGGCGATTCGGGATGTTGAGCAGGATGCGGTTGGCGTCGAGCTCGCTGGCCGCCGGCCACAGCAGACGCATGCTGACGCCGCCGGAAAACGCGCGGTAGTGGAAGAGGCTCTGGCCGACATCGATATGGTCGTGGCCGCGTTCGCGGTTGGCGAGACGGAACGGAATCGAGTCGACCGTGCCCCGGGCGCCGCCGCCGGGGAGGCTGTCGGCGGCGATCCACGCGTCCTTTCCCGCGCCGACCGCGCTCGCGTTGACCCGGTCATCGAGGGAGACCGTGGTAAAGCGGCCGGCAGCGGCCGGCCGGGTGACGGTCAGCCCGGCGATCCGGAGCTGCGGATCGGGAAGGGCGAGCATGAGGCGCCCGTCGAGCCGGTCGCCCCGGTCGTAGCGACCGATGCAGTAGCCGTCCTTGTAGATCGTCACCAGGCGATCCTGAATCATGAAGCGCAGGCGGATCCAGGAGGTGTCGGGCGGCGGCACCCGGGCCATGGCCTGCTCGATCTCGGTGCGGAATTCGGGGTCCCAGACGGGTGAAATGTCGCTGTAGCGGGGCCGGAAGGTGACGGTGCGGCCATCGCTGCTGCGCGGCTTGCGGTCGAGCAGGTTGTTGGCGACCGACCCCCGGGCGACGGTGACGCCGAGCGTCTGCGCCCCCGGCGCGCCGGGTCGCAACATGACGCGGTAGCCGTAGGCGGGCGAGTTCGGGTGCCCCTCGGCCGCCAGAAAGAGGGTGGCGCCCGTCCGCCGCGCCGCCGGATCGGGCCAGCGCAGCAGCACCTCGACCTCGTAGTCGCCGGCGACGGGCTCGCGGGACCAGAGGTAGGTGCCCTTGGCGGGCGAGAGAACCTGCCGCCCGAGGATGTCGTCGTCGATGGCCGTCAGCGGCTCCGCGCCCGTCCAGGCGACCGCGGCCGCGGCGGGATCCATCGGCAGATCAAGCAGCACCTCGGCGTCGGGTTGCGGTTGCCACCAGCTTGCCGGCTGCGCCTGAAGCGCGCAGGCAAGCGTGACGGTGACGAGCAGCACGAGGGATACGATTCGCCACATGGCCATACTCCAGGTTGGATGCGTTGCTTGCGTTGCGGCCGGCGCCACGCGGAAGCGGGGGCCGGCGGTGGTCGTGGGGCCGGCGTCTCCCGTTCCGCGCCTCCACCCGCCGCCCGCGGAAGCGCGTCGGAACTGGCCCCAGCCAATCCCGCCGATATCGCAACCAGTTTACCCCCTCCCTTCCGAAACGCAAGCATGTAATCATGGGCATGGTCCATGCTCTACCGGATTGATCAGCACCATGTACGAACAGCCGACACCCTCCGCGACCGCCTCCGCCGCGACCCTGATCCTGGGACGCGGCGGCGGGGCGTTGCGCGGGCTGTTTCCCGGACGGGTCGACGTCCGGGAGACAGGCGCGGTGCCGGCGGCGCTGGAGCGAGTCGGGTGCCTGGTCCTGGCCGATGCCGCGTGTCCACGCCAGGAGGCGATGCGCGCGCTGGAACTGGCCGACCGTGCGGGCGCCGCGCTTTGGGTGCATGCGGCCATCCTGCCGGTTCTGGCGCAGGCGGGCGTGCGTCCGTGCCGGCTGGGCACGATCCCTTTCTATTGTTTCGCCGACCTGCGGCGGCGGCGCGTCTGGCTGGCGGAGCGGCTGTCGCCGCTGGTCGCGCTCCTCGCCCTGCCGCTCGCGCTGCCGGCGCTCGCGCTGCTGGCGCTGCGGGTCTGCCTGACCGACGGCCGGCCGGTGGTGTTTGCCCAGTCCCGCGTCGGCCGCCGCGGGCGCCGCTTCACGATCTTCAAGTTCCGCACCATGCGTTCCGGCGGGGAGGAGGCGCCCCGGCGCCGGGTGACGGGGGCCGGAGAACGGCTGCGCCGCCACGGCCTCGATGAACTGCCGCAGGTGTTCAATCTGCTGCTGGGCAGCATGGCGTGGATCGGCCCCCGTCCCCTGCCGGTCGATGAACACCCGGCGGGCAA
>JAAYZJ010000412.1 GCA_012514915.1 Lentisphaerota bacterium
AACGCCGCCGAGGCGCATGCGCGTTTCAAGCGCGAGGGCGAACGCATCGATGCGCTGTTCAGCGATATCGTCATGGCGGGACAGAACGGCGTCGAGCTGGCGCTCGACTTGCGCCGGCAGCGCCCCGGCCTGCCCGTGCTGCTGTGCAGCGGCTACGCCGACGACACGGTCCGCTGGAGCGCCATCAAGGCCGAGGGGCTCTGCTTCATCGCCAAGCCCTATACGACGGCCGACCTGCTGCGGGCGCTCCGCACCGCTGGCGTCCGCACGGATGATCCGACACTCGGCGGTTAGTCGTCGCCCGGGGCGAAGAGCCGGACGGCGTTGGCGCTGGTGAGCGCGGCGAGTTCGTCGAGGCCGGCGCCGCGCGCGCGCGCCAGGCAGGCGGCCACGTGCGGCACGTGCGAGGGCTCGTTGGGGCGACCGCGCAGCGGCACGGGGGTCAGATAGGGCGAGTCGGTCTCGATCAGCAGGCGATCGCCGGGGACCGCACGCGCAACGGCGCGCAGCGGGGCGGCGTTGGCAAAGGTGACAATGCCGCTGAAGCTCAGAAAATAGCCCAGTTCCAGCAAAGCCTCGGCAAAAGCCAGGCCGCCGGTGAAACAGTGGACGACGCCCGGTCGATCTCTTCTGAACCAGGGAAGCGCGCGGGCGTCGCGCAGGAGGGCAAGCGTGTCGGCGTCGGCCTCGCGCGTGTGGATGATGACGGGGCGCTCGATCCGCGCGGCGAGAGCCAGTTGGCCTTCCATCAGCGCGCACTGCAACCGGCGTTCATCCGCCTCGCGGTGATAATGGAAATCGAGCCCCAGTTCGCCGACGGCCGAAAGACCGGCCTGGTCGGGGCCGGTCAGCAGGGCGTCCGCGGCGACGCGGGCATCGGGCCGCGACGCCTGTGTTCGGTCGAGCCCCAGCGCCAGCCGCACCCGTTCCGGAGCGGTTTGAAACGCGAGACGGGCACCGGCATCGAGTTCGGGATTGCCGCCGACCGCCAGCATGTGCGTGACCCCGGCGGCGTCAGCCCGGTCAAGCCAGGAAGCCACCGTTGACGGCTCGGCCGGAAAATGGACATGGGTGTCGTAGAAGCCGCTCATCGCATCGAAAACCGGCAGCAAGCTGCAGGGCCGCCGGGCGCGGGCGAGGCCCCTGCCGATCAGGCCGGCTTGTTTTCGCCGCCACCCGGCACCCAGACCTGGGGCCGGGCATGGCTGGGCTGGTTGACCGCGGAAGGCGGCGGAATGGCGCGCGCTGGAGCTTCGGGCGGTTCATCGGGAGGACGCCGCGAGGGACGTGGCGCACGCGGCGACGACGATTCGCCCGAGACGTGCCCCTGCCTGCGCGGCGCCGCATCCCTTCGGCGGCCCGACGACGTTGCCGGTCCTTGCCGTTCCGGCAATGCTCCCGTCTGGGCCGCGGGTAGATGAGGCCGGGGCGATGGCGTTCCGGAGGTTGCGCCGGCCGGGCGCTCGTCGCGCCCGGCGGGACGACTTCGGGATTCAGCGGCAGGCGCGGCCACGGGCGCAGCGGCAGGCGCGGCCACGGGCGCAGCGGCAGGCGCGGCCACGGGCGC
>JAAYZJ010000413.1 GCA_012514915.1 Lentisphaerota bacterium
CCGCAGGCTCCACCCAGAGCAGACGCTCCTGCTCGAGGTAGTCGTGGCGCGGATCGAGCGGATGCACGAGGGGCGGTCCCAGGCGGCCTTTCAGCGCGGCGGGCAGGGTGCGCGGATCGGGCGCATCGAGCAGCAGGCGCGCCCAGCGGCGCTCGCAGAGCAGCAGGCGGCCGACCCGCCACCCCCGGGCCAGGCGTGCCGGGACGATGGCGGCGGCATTCCAGATGCAGAGGACGCGCAGGGGATCGGCCCGGCGGCCGGTCGCCAGCTCGCCGGGCACGGCCGGCAGCGGCAGGGGGCCGAACGGCGCCGCCAGCCAGCGCCCATCGGAAAGCGGCTCAAGCAGGGCGACGTAGACCGGCCGGCTGCGCGTCGCCTCCGCGTCGGGCGGCATCAGGATAATGTCGCCCGGCTGCAGGCGCGCGGGATCGCCCACGGTGCAGGACACCGCCTTCCGCCGCCTGCCCGGCACCGCCGCGGAATACGGGTGTGGCGCCGCGGCCGGATCGCCGGGCGCGTCCGGCACGGCCTCCAGCCGCCGGGTCAACTGCCAGGCCTGCAACCAGGCTGCCAAGCGCTGCCGCTGGATGGATGAAGTGTCCCGTGGTTGTTTCATGATGTGACTACCGCCTCGTGCGGAGTGTGCCGGCGATGGTGCCGACCCTCCTCCACCATGTAGAAGAGCGGTTGCGCCGTTTTTTCCACCCGTCCCCAGAACAATATTTTCTCCCCGAGCTTGCGTGACACGAGCAGCGCCAGTTGCAACTGCCAGTCGTGTGGCTCCTGGGGGTGGTGCTGCCGTATCCACTCGGCGATGCGGTGGAAGACACCACGCCAGCGCACACTCGCGCGACTGCGTCCAATTCCCGCTAAACGCAGGACGGTCGGATCGTACAGGGGGATGCCGAGTTGCTTGGCCAGCAACACCAGTCGCTCCGACTGCGTGAGTCCGTCGAGGCATACCGGCAGAAGCCGATCCGCAGCCTCTTCAAGTTCGGTCTGTTCCGGTCCTTCCGTGGGGGGCGCCGGAAGGAGATCCTCCAGCGTGACGGTGCCGGTCTCGTCTCCGGCCACCGGCGCATGGATGGCCTGCATGTTCCGTTGTGGGCCCTCGTTCAGCAGCCAGTTGCGGAACACGGTCCGGACCAGCAGCGAGGCGCCCCCCTGGATCACATCCAACGGCGGGTCTTGGGCTTGCTCCAGGCGCGCGAACAGCCACTCTTTGTAACGCCGTCCGCTGCGGGGTTGCGCGACGGACAGGTGCGTCTCGAACAGGTGCCAGCAGTCCGCGGCGGACGGCATGCGCACCCGCGCGTCGGCTTCCCCCAGCGCATGGCGCGCGTAGTGGTCGAAACGCGCCCAGGCAAACCCGCGCAGAGCAGCCTGCGCCGCCGGACCGCAGCGCAGCACCGCGCAGCGCCGGCGCCATTCGTCCCAGTGCTCGAGCTGTGTCGGCATGGCGGCGGGTTCGTCTAGCGGATCGTCGCGAGGATTTCCTGCTCCGCCAGCAGGGTGAAGCGATAGAGCTCGTCGGCCGTCTCCGCGAGCCGCAGGTTGGCCGGCAGGCCGGTGTGCAGCAGCATCATGCAGAGGCGCGCCAGCGCCTGGAGGTGATGTCGGTCGTCGGTCGCGACCAGGAGGAAGAAGATATCGGTCGGCTTGCCGTCCGGCGCGCCGAAACAGATCGGATGGGCGACGCGCGCCAGGATCAGAAATGATTCACTGGCGATGTAGGGATCGTGGTGGCGCGGATGGACGATCGCGACGCCGCCGGCCAGCCCGGTCGAGCAGAGCGCCTCGCGCTCCTCGAGGCTGCGGACGAGATCCCGGGGATCGTAGAGCATCTCCTCCTGCTCGGCGACCGCCGCCAGATCGCGCAGAACCGCAGCCTTGGTGCGCGAGGGGAGGTCGCAGATCGTCCGTTCGGGGGTCAGCATCGAGCAGATGGAAAAGGGGACGTTGTCCTCCTCGCGCCGGACCTGCTGCGAGGTTTCGCGGTGGTAGGAGGTCAGCGGCTTCTCGCGCATCCCCAGGATCCGCTGCGAGGCCCAGGCGTCGATCTCCTTGCGCCGGAAGACGGGATGGGCGATGCCGTGCTCGTAGGGAATCTCGCCCTGGCGCACCCAGTGGCTCACCTCGAGCGGATCAACGTGCAGGTAGCGGGCCACCTGGCCGAGATTCATCATCCGTTGCGGCATGGCGCTCCCGGGGTCATGCCGGCTCCTGGGTGGGCGGGGGCGCCCCGGCGGGGGCCGGCGCGGAGGCGTCGGAGGTGCCGGCCGCCTTGCCGAGGAAGGCGGGCAGGTCGATGCCGACCTGCCTGGCCAGTTCGTGCATGGGCGGCAGGGTGCCCATCAGCCGTTGTCCGAGGTTGTCCAGGCCGCCCTGCTTGCCGCCGCCGTCCCAGACGAAGATCTTCTCGATGGGCAGATCCTGGATCGCCTGCGCCTGGACGCGGGCGACATCGATCAGCTTCTCGATCAACAGCAGCGAGGCGGCCTGCTCGGCCGAGGCGCAGGCCTTGACCAGGTTCGCGTAGCCCTGCGCTTTGCCGTCGAGGATCGCCTGCACGCCGCGGGCCTCGGCGTTCATCTGCACCAGCGTCGCCTCGGCCTGGCCTTCGGCGACCCGCACGGACTGCTGCTTCGCGGCGTCGGCGGCGATCAGCACCCGTTCGCGCTCGGCGTTGGCCGGCACCACCACCTCGGCCTCCAGCCGCGCCGCCTCGCGCTGGGCGCGCGCCTCCTCGGCCTTCTTCTGCGCCTGCTCCTGGGCGACGCGGATCGCGCCGTCGGCCTCCTTGGCAGCCGACTCGGCGCGGTTGCGCGCCTGCTGCTCGGCCACGTGCTGGTTGGCACGCGAGCTCGCCTTGCGCGCCTCGGCCTCGGTTTCGGCATGCACCGCCTCGGCGTCGAGTCCGGCCGACTCCATGCGCCGGTCGCGGTTCGCCTTGGCTTCGCCGATCTCGGCGGTGGCGTTGGCGGCGGCAACGGCCACGCGCGTGTCGCGCTGGCGTTCGGCGACGCCCGTCTGCCCCGTCTTCTCCTGCTCGGCCACGTCGATGTTGGCCTGGTTGATCGCCTCCGCCGCCGCGCGCCGCCCCAGGGCGATGATGTAGCCCGAGTCGTCCTCGATGTCGCGGATGTTCACGTTGATCAGCGAGAGGCCGATCTTCTCCAATTCGCCGGAGACCGCCTCGTTCACCTTGCCCAGAAACGCCTGGCGGTCGCGGTTGATCTCCTCGATGCCCATGGTGGCGATCACGGCGCGCATCTGCCCCAGAATGATGTCCTGCGCCTGGTTCTGGATGTCCTGCGCGCTCTGGCCCAGCAGACGGACGGCGGCGTTCTCCATGATCCCCGGCTCGATCGAGATCGCGGCGGTGACCGTGGTCGGGACGCTCACGCGGATGTTCTCGGACGAGAGCGCGCTCTTCAGGTCGACCGGCACGACGAACGGTTCGAGATCGAGGTACTCGTACGCCTGGAAGAGCGGCCAGACAAAGGCCGCG
>JAAYZJ010000414.1 GCA_012514915.1 Lentisphaerota bacterium
CCCCGCACTCGTCGCAGACGGTGCGAACGTCCCGGAACTCGCGAATCGGGTCATCGAAGTGACTCTGCAGCGCCTGGACGGCAACTATCTTGCCGCTTCGGATCTAGACCTCCTGGCAGAACTATTGTGCGGGATTCTCCCCGAAGAAACACCGGTGGCGTACAACTTACTCGTCCACTTGCGCGGCGGTACGCGCGTGTTTGGACAAGAGCCTGCGCCGAACCCCCCGGTGGACGCTTGGCTGGAATTTATCGCGCGATTGGAGAAGTCACCACGCCCCTTGGTGCAGCTCTACGGTCGATATGGCCGGCTTTGCGATCTGCGTTACCGACTGCGGGACACCACCGATGAGACCTTGGCGCTGGCCAAAGCGCTGGCCGCTGATGTGCGAAAGGAGCCCGTAGCTGCACAGGATAAGTCGTCGTTGTTCGCGGTTGCGGCACGCGACGAGGTTGGCTGGCTGGAGTCTGCGCGTGCGGCGGCGGTTCGCGCTCCCGCAACAACTCCGTCCACAGCGCAGAAAGAACAGAAGCGCTCCGGCCCCTTACTGCAGTCCGATGGCTCGCTGCTGTGCGACCGCGTACGCCTCGTGCCACTGTCCATTCGCGTGTTGGATGATCACGGCAATGCAGACAAGCCACTTGAGGGATTCCGATGGCGTGCCTTGGGAGGCTGGACACGCTGGAAACAACTGGTTCCCGCTTGGGAGGGGATCGACGCGGTGTTCGCGGCCGGCGCATTGTTGCTGGTCGATAAGGAGCTCGTCGCCCGCCCGATTCTGGTCGATCCGGAAGTGTGCCTGAGCCACGTCGTGTTCGATGGACGTTATCTCTGGGCCGCAAGCGGCTACGCCGGCGGGCTTTTCGTTTACGACCAGCAAGGTGCGCTGGTGGCACATGTCCGGGAGGGGCACGGCCTGCCACCCTCCTCGCATTCCATGCCAATCGCATCCCTGAATGAGGGGCGGATCATGGCTACCGGTTCTATTGGAGGTTTTGGCGGACGAGGCTGGATCGCCATCGTGGAACTGCGCGACGGGGAACCAGTCGTTCGGGTGATACACGAGGCGATCGAGGTGGTCCAGGCTTTTCTGGACTTCGAGGAACAGAAAAACACACGGCGGCGTTTTGATCCGAGCTGGATTGCCGGGCATAGAGACGAGGACGGACGTCAATGGGTTTTCGTTGATCGTCGCAACCTGCGAATCCCTTTGATAGTGGACGCGGCAACTGGGATCGTTACGGTCTATTCGGCGCCGGAGTTCAAGGCCCCGGAGGGCTTTCCTCGCAGCGAAGGGCCTGAGACCGCGTTCCTCTCGCGTGCGGGCGAGTGGCATGTCGCCGGTTCTGACAACGGTTTCCAAAGCTATCGCCTCGACCGGCAGACCAGATGTCTGGTGCGGCAGAAACCTCTTGAAAACGCGCCTGGTTGGCACTCGGGCAACGCCACAGGCGGCAGCCTCGTAGAGGACGCCGGTTGGCTCTACTATGCCGGCTCCAGGCGCTGGGCGCGGCGCAACCTGGCAACGGGTCTTGACGAGACGCTGGTGGATGATCGCCGTTCGCTACCCGAATACGGCAGCGGCAATGCATGGAATCTGGCCGTTTCCCGCACGCACGGGCTGGTGGCCTGGATTGGCGACAAACTGTTCAAAGTCGTCCCCCCCGACGATTCGTCGAGGTCGGAGGAATTGCGATGATGATGCAAAGAACCACGATTTTTCTCGTGCTACTTGGGTTGTTCGCGGCCCCTTAGCGGCGCATCCCCGTTTGGTGACTTGCTCCTCTTGTCGTTTCCGTTCCATACGGCAGAAGATCGTTTTTCATCGTCCTCGTCCTCGTCCTCGTCCTCGACGGAACAAGGAGGAGAATCGAGGACGAGGACGACGACGAGAACGACTGCGGTGGCCCCGAAGATTCAGGCGAGGCCAACGAAACGGGGATGCCCCCGGTGCTTCGCGGCCATGCAATCCTTGTTGCAATGACCTGGGGGGAGTGTCATACTGATTCAGTTTTTTTTGGTGTAATGCAAAGGTCGCGGGAATGAACAATAAAATCGGTTGCGCGGTGATCGGCTGCGGTGGCATGGGGCAATGGCATGCCGAGCGGATCGCCCAGCATGCAGAACTGGAATGGATCGGCGGCTACGACATCCTGCCGGAACGGGTGCCGGCGCTAGTCGCCAAGATCGGCGGCACGGCCTTCGCGTCGCGCGAAGCGCTGCTGGCCGATCACCGTGTGCAGGTGGTGACGGTCGCCACGCCGAACGATGCCCACCGGGAGATCGCCGTGGCCGCCCTCGCGGCGGGGAAGCATGTCGTCTCCGAGAAGCCCGTCGCCATGAGCGTCGCGGAGCTCGAGACGATGATCGCGGCGGCGCAGCGGGCCGACCGCCTCTTCACCGTCCATCAGAACCGGCGCTGGGATGGCGACTACCTGACGATGAAGAAGATTTTCGACGCGGGCACGCTCGGCCCGGTCTTCGCCATCGAGTCGCGCGTCCACGGCAGCCGCGGCATTCCCGGCGACTGGCGCAACCAGAAGGAGCACGGCGGCGGCATGGTGCTCGACTGGGGCATTCACATTCTCGACCAGGCGCTGATGATGACGCAGCCGCGTCAAGTGACCGCGGTGCATGCGCAGTTGCTGCACGTGACGAACACGGCCTGCGACGACGGCTTCCGCGCGACCCTGACCTTCGACGACGGCCTGACCTACCTGGCCGAGGTCGGCACCAGCAACTTCATCGCCCTGCCGCGCTGGTACATGCTGGGCGAGAACGGCTCGGCCATCATCCACGACTGGTCCTGCAAGGGCGAGATCGTGATGGTCTCGGACTGGGAGAACCGCGATGCCGTGCCCATCCAGGCCGGGGCGGGACTGACCAAGACGATGGCACCGCGCACCAAGGAGACGATCCGAACCTATCCGCTGCCCGAGATCAAATCCGACTGGGGCGAATTCTACCGCAACGTCGCCGCCTGCATCCGCGGCGAGGCCGCCTGTCTGATCACGCACGATCAGCAGCGCCGCCTGATGCGCCTGATCGAGGCGATTTTCCAGTCGGGCGAGACCGGCGAAGTCGTCCACGTGGCCTTGTGAAGCAGGCGGGAGCGGACGCAGCGCCGCCCGCCGGGAGGGAGACACGACTCATGACCAAGCGTGAACGGTTCCTGGCCTTTGCCAACTTCGAGCCCGTCGACCGGATTCCCCGCCGCGCCAACTATGTCGAGGCGTTGCGGGCGACGCTGACACGCGCGCTCGGGGCGGATCCGGTCTCCCACTTCGACATGGACGCGGGAGCCTGCGATTACCTCCGGCCGCCCGAGGGCTACGTGCCGCCCGATTATTCGGTCTACTTTCCCGAGTACAAGGACAATCCCCGGTTCCGAGTCGACGTCAACGGCTGCGGCCACCTCGCGAGCGGCG
>JAAYZJ010000415.1 GCA_012514915.1 Lentisphaerota bacterium
AGCACCAGCAGCTTGTCGCCGGCGACGATCACACTCCGGCCGGGGCCGCTCTTGGGCGAGAAATCGAGCAGGAGGTTGCGCGCCAGTGTCAAGCCGTCGCGGGAGGCGTCGAGGACAAAGAGACCGAACAGACTGGGAATGTAGAGGGTGTTGTCCTTGCGGACGGGGCCATTGACATACCCGGGCAGCACCAGCCCCGCCTTGAGCCGGGGGGCGGCCGGGTCGGAGACGTCGAAGGTCGAGATGCCGTACCCTCGCGTCCAACCGGCGAAGGCGACCAGGTCGCCGTGGAGCAGCGCGAGCTGGGTCAGCGCGCCGTGCGGGTAGATCAGCGTCCAGTCGGGCTCGCGGGGCGCGCCGGAGAGCCCGGCGGCCGTGGCCAGCAGCAGGCCGATTATCAGGTGTCGCTTCAGTTGCAGGCTCACGTTCATTCAGGCCTCCTTGACGGGTGAACCGGATGCGGCGGCTGGCGCGGGACGGGTCCAATCGCAATATGAGCGGTACCATGCCGGCATGATCCAATAGAGGTTGCGGATGGGAAAGGGATTTTCAGGCATGGGACGATTCCCTCGTGATCAGTTGCGGTTTGACACGGACAATTACGGGCGTCTTCAATTCGCCCTGCATCTGCCGCCGCAGCAGCGCGGCGCACTGTCGGCCCGCTTCGACATCGCGGCCGTCGACCGTCGTAAGCGTGGGCTGGCTCAAGGCCCCCTCCGGGAGATTGTCGAACCCCGTGACGGCCAGCGTGCCGGGGACGGCGATCCCCTGCCGCGCGCAGTATTCCAGGACGTGCAGTGCGCGGCTGTCGTTGGCGCAGACCAGGGCCGTCGGCGGCCGCGGCAGAGCGAGCAGCGCCGCGACCGCCTGGAAATCCTCGTCGCGGCTGCGGCCCGAGGTGACCCTCACCCGCTCGGGAAGCAGCGCCATGTTGCGCGCGAAGAGGCCGTCGACAAAGGCCTGGAACCGGGGACGGAACCAGACGTGGTCCAGCGGCCCCGAGAGAAAGCCGAAGGCCTCATGCCCCCCGAGCGCCAGATGGTCGACCGCCTGGCGGATGCCTTGGTAGAGGTCACAGGCCACCTGCGAAACCCCCGGTAATTCGGCGAAGCAGTGGAAGACGACCGGATGGAGCGCCTGGACGACCTCCGCGAGCCGCTCCCGGTTGAGCACGGCCTGTTCGTCGGTGATGTCGAGGAAGACGTTCGAGCTAACCAGCACCGGCTGCCCCGCGAACGCCTTCAAGTTGCGCTGCAGCAGGCTGTAGCCGATCGGCCGGAGATCGGTAAACTGGCCGTCCTCTCCCGCCTTGATCCCGTCGAACAGCGTGTTGATACTTTGAAAACGACGCATGCCACCGGGGGCGGAAAACTGGTCGTCGCGCAGGCAGACATGCACGGTCTCGCCGCCCGTGACGCGCCTGATCCGTGTGCCGCGCCGCCCCTGCGACTCGATCAGCCCCAGCGCATGGAGCTCACGGAAGACGCGCTGGGCCGTGAGCGTGCTGATCCCATGCTTGGCGGCCAGCTCGCGGATGGTGTAGAAACGCGGCCGCGAGGCCAGCCGTCCGGCCTCAAGGTCGCGACGCACGGCGTCGAGAACCTCGCGCCACTTGGGCTGTTTGGAAGGCTTCGCCGCCGTGTTTGTATTTACACATTCGGCCATCGCATGATCACATTAACACAGGCATTGCAGCCCGGTCAATGGGGGGTCGGTGCAAGGTAGGACAGGCATTCCTGCCTGTCCTCCGAGCTGGGGGTGTGGGCACGCGGTGAATGGTAAGCGGTGCGCTGTACGCATTCTCGAAAGGCATAGCCGCCAAGGGGGAAGGCGGGGATTGATGGGGACTGCCGGTGGTTCACTGGGGTTGAACTGGCAGGCTTTCTCCAAGCATGGCGGTGGCATGCTCAACAACTACGGTGCGCACCTGATCGACCAGCTTCTCTACCAGACCCAATCCAAGGCAGCGCGGGTGTCGTGTCACCTGATGACGATCGCGGGTCTGGGCGATGCCGAGGATGTCGTGAAGGCGGTCAGCGAAACGGAGACCGGCGTGATTCTCGACATCGACATCAACATGGACGCCGCCTTGCCGCTGCAGGAGTGGTTCGTGCGGGGTGTGTTCGTGCGGGGTGTTGACATGTGATCCAAAAATTCCTATAGTACCGCCCTCTTACCTCCTTGCCCCCTTCGTCTATCGGCTAGGACGCCAGGTTCTCATCCTGGTAAGAGGGGTTCGACTCCCCTAGGGGGTGCCATTCATCCACGCGGCCGTGCAATGCGCCGGGCCGTGAAATGGATGCAGGGCGCGAGCAGCAGAAAGAGGGCGGCCGTGACGAAGAACACCATCCGGATCCCCCCCAGCATCGCCACGCCGCCCGCCAGCGCGGCGCAGGCAAACCAACCCAACGCGCGGAAACTCGTTCCCCAGCCGAGAAACATCGCCCGCTTGTCGGCCGGCGCGCGGCGGGCCAGCCAGATCTGAAACACCGGGTCGAGCCCCGCCGCGAAGAAGGCCATCACCATGCGGGCGCCGATCATCACGGCGATCCCCTGCGCCAACGCCAGCGGAACCGTGGCGATGGCGGCGAGGATCGTCGCCCAGAAGCCGACCCGCGCGGGCGTGAACCGGTCGGCCAGGCGTCCCATCACCGCGCCGGCGATGATACCGGCCACGGCGGATCCGCTCAGGACCACACTCGTCCAGATCGCGGCGCGCTCCTGGCCGACGATCAGTTCCGTCATCTGCGGTACAAAGGGGCGCTCGAAGGCCGAGACGAACGCGCTCGTGGCCATCAGTCCCAGCAGCA
>JAAYZJ010000416.1 GCA_012514915.1 Lentisphaerota bacterium
CACCCCGAGATCGCCGACGGCGCCGCCGCGGCGGTCGACACCGCCACCCGCTTCGCCGACACCGAGTTCGCCAAGGCGCTCCATCCCCGCGTCATCCTGGCCGGCGGCTCCATCACGGTCATCCTCTTCAGCCTCTTCAGCGTGCTCGGGATCCCGACCCTCTTCATCTACGGCATGATCCGCGGCTTCGGCGCGCTGCCCCACACGATGATCATCGAGATCATGGGCGCCCTCGCCGGTCGCTACTACCTGCAGAAGAAATTCGGCTCGACCACCTTTCTGCGCATGGCCCCCACGCTGATGGCCGGCTACTTCACCGGCGTCGGCCTCATCGGCATGGCGACCATCGCGATGAACCTGATCAAGAACGCCGTCTCCAGCGCGCCCTTCTGAGCCTGTCCGATGAACGCCTCCACCTCCATTCCCCATCAAGTCAAGCTGCCGCTGCGCATCGCCTGCGAAGTCGTCATCCAGGGGTTGCGCATCCGCCTCGGGCGCTCCCTCGTGACCATCACCGGCGTGATCTGCGGCATCGCCTTCCTGATCTCGATCCTCACCGGCCAGCTGATCAAGCGCGGCCTCGCCGAGGAGGATGCCCGCCGCGAGCAGGTGGCGCGCATCGCGGGGTTCGTCCGGACCGACCTGCCCAACCTGGAGGGGCGGACCGTCGCGCTGGTCGGCGGCGGCCGGCTCGACGAGGTCGAGATGCGGGCCCTCGAGCAGATCGCCGGGCGCGGCGTCCGGGCGGTCCTGCTGCCGGACGGCGCCGCCCCCGCGCTCCCCCGCCCGCTGGCGGCGGCGGCGCCCGCCGCGCCCGGACAGGTGCGCGACGAGGCCACGGTGGTTCTGGTCATGGGCGACGGGCCGCTGCCGACCTTCGACTGGGCGGGCTTCTTCGGCCACTCGGTCAATGCGATGGCCGCGCTCACGCGCCTCGAGGCGGCGGCGCTCGGCCCCGGCTGGGGCGACCGGTGCGTCAAGCTGATCCGTCCCCGGACCGACGACGAGCTCGCCAAGCGGCAGGCCGACGCCCGCAAGGAGCGGTTCCGCGGCGCCTGGATCGTCTCGATCTCGCTGCTCGTCACCGTCATCGGCATCACCAACGCCATGCTGATGTCGGTGACGGAGCGGTTCCGCGAGATCGGGACGATGAAGTGCCTCGGCGCCCTGTCGAGCTTCGTGACGCGGATGTTCGTGATCGAGGCGTCGATCGTCGGGCTGGTCGGCGGCGTCGCGGGGGCCGTGCTCGGCGCCGTCTTCGCGCTCGCCGCCTACAGCGTCACCTACGGGGGCGCGCTCGTCCTGGGCTCGCTGCCGGGCGCCTCCCTGCTGCTCTACGGACTCGGCGGCGTGGCCGCCGGCGTGATCCTGTCGATCGTCTCGGCGATCTATCCCGCGCGCGTCGCGGCCGGCATGGTGCCGGCCATGGCCCTGCGGTCCACCGTCTAGTCCCGTTTGTACCCGGTCAGCGCCATGTTGGACTCCGCCACACACCAGGCCCTCTTCGATGAACCCGCCGAAACCCGCGCGCCGGTGATCATCCGGGGGGTCGACATCCACAAGATCTACACCTCCGGCCCGCAGCAGACGCATGCCCTGCGCGGCGCCACGCTCGATGTCTACCGCGGCGAGTACCTCTCGATCATGGGGCCGTCCGGGTCGGGCAAGTCGACGCTCTTCAACGCCATCGGCGCGCTCGTCAAGCCGACCTCGGGCAAGGTCTACATCGACCAGGTCGACATCGCCCAGCTCGACACCGAGGAGCTGGCCTGGCTCCGCTGCCGCAAGATCGGCTACGTCTTCCAGTCCTTCAACCTGATCCAGGTCATGACCTGCCTCGAGAACGTCACGCTGCCGATGAGCTTCGCCGGCCTGAGCAACGAGGAGGCCCGCGAGAAGGGGATCCGCATCCTCAAGATGGTCGGGCTCGGCCACCGCATCCTGCACAAGCCGGCCGAGCTCTCGGGCGGGCAGCAGCAGCTCGTGGCGGTCGCGCGCGCGCTGGCCAACTCGCCGGACGTCATCCTCGCCGACGAGCCGA
>JAAYZJ010000417.1 GCA_012514915.1 Lentisphaerota bacterium
AGTGGTGGAGCATCGAGGGCGGCTTGCTGCTCGCTCCCAGCCTGGATGAGCAGTTCCTTCCCACGGGCGAGTCGTGCGTCGACAAGGAAACCAAGCACCCGTTCTTTGGCGACACCTGGATGGCCACCGCCTATGTCGACGCCCTGTTTCACTTCACCCGCTGGGAGCGGCTCGATCCCTATCTGGCCGGTGGTCTGGGCTTCATCCTCTACGGGGACGACGCGCTGGACCACGGCGAGTCGAGCTCGGCGTTCGTGCTGCGCGGCGGCGGCGGGCTCATGTACCACTTCAACGACTCCTGGGCGGTGCGCGGCGACTGGCGCCTGCTGCTGACGAGCGACAACACCGAGTTCAACACCGTGGCCGACGCCGGGCTCGTCTGGACCTGGGGCGCCGCCGTCCCTCCCGACATCCTGGCGACCGACGGACCGATCGACAGCGATGGCGACGGCCTCTCCGACGACCATGAGCGGCGCATCGGCACCGATCCCTTCGATCCCGACTCCGACGACGACGGGCTGACAGACGGCCAGGAGGTTCTGACCTACAAGACCGATCCGCTCAACCCCGACAGCGACTTCGACCTGCTCAAGGACGGGGCCGAGGTGTTGACCCACAAGACCGATCCCCTGAACCGCGACACCGATGGCGGCGGTGTGTACGACGGCCACGAGGTTCTCGAGGACAAAACCGACCCGCTCTACGGCCCCGACGATCTGATGATGTTCGAGCTCAACATCAACTTCGACTACGACAAGTCGGTTGTCAAACCGATGTATTTCGAGGACTTGGACAAGATCGTCAAGATCCTGCGGCGCCATCCCGAGGCGTCGGCGCTGATCGAGGGGCATGCCGACCAGCTGCGCACCTCCAAGGCCGCCTACAACCGCCGCCTTTCGGAGCGGCGCGCCGAGGCCGTGCGCCAGTACATCGCCGGCAAGGGTGTCGAAGCCGGACGGATGCGCGCCGTCGGGTACGGTTTCGACCGACCCAAGGTGGCGCACGACCTCCTGCGCGGCACGCCGGCCAACCGCCGGGTCGAGATCTATATCCGCGGCATCGACCGCGCGACGATCTTGAACACACTCAAGCCCTGACGGTCCACACGCCAGAGGGGCCGCGCGGGGGCAACCCTGGCGCGGCCCTTCTTGTCCCGATGAACCTTCTTCAGCGCTATGTGGGCGGCAGTTTCCTGTCGGCATTCATCCTCGGCATGCTGGTGCTGACCTTTGTGCTGTCGGTGGGGCTGTTGGTCAAGGCCATGGAGCTTGTCGTCCGCGGGCTGTCCCCCGCGCTGGTGCTCCGCTTCCTCCTCGTCAGCCTGCCGCAATCGTTCACCTTCACCGTGCCGCTGTCGGCGCTGGTCAGTGCGCTGCTCGTGTTCGGGCGTCTCTCGGCCGACGGCGAGATCAACGCGATGAAGGCCTGCGGCGTCAACATCTGGCAGGTCATGCTGCCGCTGGCCGGGATGGGGGTGCTGATGTCCATCCTGTCGGTCTACATCAACCACCAGATTTCGCCGCAGAGCCATTTCGCGCGGCGGAGCCTCTCGGCGCTGGCCAGCTCGGGCGCCGGGCTCAAGCTCCTGCAGCCCGGCCATTTCATCCAGGAATTCCCCGGCATGACCTTCTGGTTCGCACGGCGGGAGGGGAACGAACTGTTCAACCTGCTGATCTTCGACAAGTCGAAAAACAACCGGAACCGTGAAATCCGGGCCGAGCGCGCCCGTGTCGAGATCCGGGGTGACGATGTCTGGCTCGACATGCGCCAGGTCCGGATCGAGCCTTTCTCCGACACGCACCCGGGGGCTGTCACCGCGGAGCGGCTGACGCACGTGATTCCCGACGCCATGAAGCCGAGGCAGTACAAGCCGACCGTCTCCTCGCTCAAGTACGGCGATCTGAAGCAAGACCTGCTGAATTTACAGCGTGAAACCGAGCAGGCGCGCCACAGCGGTGAGCTCCTGCCCGCGGAGCGCGAGCTGATTCTCGCCGATCTGCGCAAACGCATCTCGACGGCAAGAACCGAATTCCACCGGCGGATTGCCCTCGGACTGTCGCCGCTGGTGTTCATCTTGCTCGGCATGCCCCTCGGGATCCGGTCGCACCGGCGTGAGTCCAACGTCGGGATCGCCATCAGCATGGGGGTGATGGTCCTCTACTACTCGCTCCTGATCGTCACCAAGACGCTGGGCAAGCGCCCCGAATTCTATCCGCACGCGCTGATCTGGCTGCCGACCCTCATCTGCGGCGTCCTGGCCTGGGTGCTGATCCGCAAAAACCAGTAGGCGCATGAAGACCGACCCCTGCGCACCACGGTGTGAACTCAGGAAATGTGCGCCCCAGAAAAGTATCAACACCTGTGCCGTGTGTTCTGTTTGGCCAACCTGCTTCTTGCCGGGAGGGATCGGGTCTGCTATGGTGAATTTCACTTTTGTCGACTGATCGCCCGGCACGGCGCCAACCCGAGGAAGAGACCATGCAATCTAGTTTTTGCTTCTGGAACGATGCCAGCAACCCCATCCATCCGGCCAGCGCGGTCGACTACATGCCCCGTCCACAGTTGCAGGCCATGCAGTTGCACCGCCTGCAGGTGACCGTCCGCCGGGCCTACCAGCAGGTCGTCCGGTTCCGCGACCGTATGGACGCCGCCGGCATCAAGCCGGAGGACATCCGCGGCCTCGCCGACCTCGCGCGGGTACCGTTCACGGTCAAACACGACCTGCGCGACACCTATCCCTACGGGTTGTGCGCCAGTCCGCTCTCCGACATCGTCCGCCTGCACGCCTCCAGCGGCACGACCGGCAAGCCGATTGTCGTCGCCTACACGGCCAACGATCTGGCGGTTTGGCAGCAGGTGATCATCCGCACCCTGGCGGCCGCCGGCGTCCATCGCGGCGATATCCTGCAGAACGCCTACGGCTACGGCCTCTTCACGGGCGGCATGGGGCTCCATTATGGCGCCGAGGCCATGGGCTGCACCGTGATCCCGATATCAGGCGGTAATACCGACCGCCAGCTCATGCTGATGCGGGATTTGGGTGTCACGGCCATTTCCTGCACACCCAGCTATTTTCTGCACCTCCTTGACGAGGCTGAGAAGAGCGGTCTCGACTTCAGGAAGGAATTCAAGGTCCGCGTCGGGATTTTCGGTGCCGAGCCCTGGACTGAGGAGATGCGCCGGCGTATCCAGGATCTGTCGGGCATCCATGCCTCCGACATCTACGGGCTCTCCGAGATCATCGGCCCGGGGGTCGCGGGCGAATGTCTCCATCAGACCGGCCTGCACATCTTCGAGGATCACTTCTATCCCGAGATCATCAACCCCGACACGCTCGAGGTTCTCCCCGACGGTCAGGTGGGCGAACTGGTGCTGACCACCCTGAGCAAGGAGGCGATGCCCATGATCCGCTACCGGACGCGGGATCTGTCGCAGCTCGTCGCCGAGCCCTGTCCCTGCGGTCGCACCCTGCGGCGTCTCAAGCGCATCAGCGCGCGGTCCGACGATATGCTGATCATCCGCGGCGTGAACGTTTTCCCCTCCCAGATCGAGACGGCCCTCCTCTCCATCAGGCTGGCCAGCCCGCACTACCTGATCGTGGTCGACCGCAAGGACAACCTGGACACGCTGGAGGTTCAGATCGAGCTAACGGCCGAGACGTTCTCGGACGACATCCGCACGCTTGAGACGCTGCACAAGCGCATTGGCCAGGCAATCTACGAAATCACCGGTGTCCATGCCCAGATCACCCTGGTCAAGCCGCACACCCTGCCGCGCAGTGAGGGCAAGCTCAACCGCGTGCGCGACAACCGCCGCCGGGCGTGACAACGCTCAACGCGCAACGCTCAAACAAACGTTGCGCGTTGAACGTGCACCCCGGTCTCCCTGAGCATCTGACGCGCGCAGCCGGGGCGCCTCAGGCGTGCGTCGACGGCGGCCGCGCCACCGGGGCGCCCGGCGAACGTGTGTACTCCGAGCTGTACTGCGAGGGCGTCAGGTGCCGCAGGCTGGGTCCCACGTAGATCTGCCGCGGCCGCTGGAGCTTGAAGCGCGGATCCTCGTGGGATTCCTTCCAATGGGCGATCCAGCCGGGCAGGCGTCCCAGGGCGAACATCACCGTGAACATATCCTTGGGGATGCCGATGGCCCGGTAGATGATGCCGCTGTAGAAGTCGACATTGGGATAGAGGTTGCGGGCGATGAAGTATTCGTCCTTCAGCGCGAGCGCCTCCAGCTCCAGCGCCAGATCGAGCAGGGGATCCCGGATGTCAAGCGCCTTGAGCACGCGGTCGCAGGTCGCCTTGATCACCTTGGCGCGCGGATCGTACTGCTTGTAGACGCGGTGGCCGAAGCCGTACAGGAGCGTTTGGCCCTTCGAGTTCTTGACGCGCTCGATCAACTGCCGCGGGGTCTCTCCGCGGGCCTGCATCTCCTCGAGCATTTCGATCGCCATCTGGTTGGCGCCGCCGTGCAGGGGGCCCCAGAGGGCGCAGATGCCCGCCGAGACGGCGGCGTAGAGGTTGACCCGCGCGCTGCCGACCAGGCGCACCGCCGACGTCGAACAGTTCTGCTCGTGGTCGGCGTGCATGATCAGCAGCACGTTGAGCGCCTTGACGACCTCCGGATGGATCTCGTAGGGGTTGACCGGCGAGTGGAACATCATGTTGAGGAAGTTCGCGCAGTAGCGCAGATCGTGGCGCGGGTACACGAACGGCTCGCCGATCGACTTCTTGTACGAGAACGCGGCAATGGTGCGGACTTTCGAGAGCAAGCGGGTGGCGGCGATGTTGATCGCCTCCTCGCTCCGGTCGTCGTGGTGCTGAGACAGCTCGGGGTAGAAGGCCGACAACGACACCACCATGGCCGAGAGGATCGCCATCGGGTGGGCCTGGTCGGGGAAGCGGTAGAAAAAGTGCCGCATGTCCTCGTGGAACATCGAGTGCCGGTTCAGCAGCAGCGACCATTCGGCGCGCTCCCGTTTGTCGGGCATCTTGCCGTTGATGAGCAGATAGGCCACCTCCACGAAGCGCGATTTCTCGGCCAGTTCCTCGACGGGATAGCCGCGGTAGCGCAGGATGCCCCGCTCGCCGTCGAGAAAGGTGATGGCGCTGGCGCACGAGCCGGTGTTCAGGTAGCCGTAGTCGAGCGTGATGGCGCCTGTCGACTTGCGCAGGGTCGTGATGTCGATCGCCGTCTCGCCCTCGCTGCCCTCGACCAACGGCAGTTCCACCGGTGCCCCCCGGTGGAGATCGAGCGTGGCCTTGCCTGAGGGGGTCGGGTTCATGTCGAGAGGTTTCACGTGGTCGCTTTCAATTGCCGCACGGCGGCGTCCAGGTTGGCGAAGAGTTCATCGAGCCGGTCGAGGGGGACGCTCGAGAAGGCGAGGCGCAGCAGGCCGGACTGAACGATGGCGCCCGTCTGGTACTCGGCCACCAGCAGGCGCCGCAGCGCATCGGCCAGGACGCCCGCCGGGCGGACGCACATGAAGTAGCCGGAGTTGAACGGCATCGCGGCGAACGATTCGCGGTACTCGGGATGTCGGCGCAGAATCTGGCGGATCCGCCGGTAGCGGGCCTCAAGGGTCGCGAACTTGACCTGCTTCTGGCGCGCGTAGTCGGGATGCGCGAAGGCCTGGAGCAGCAGATGCTGCCCCATGTTGTTGGCGTTCGAGATGGTCATGCGGACCAGGCCGGCTGTCTTGGCCTCGAGGGCCTGGTAGTGCGGCGCGCCGGCGCCCTGCATGCCGTACGTCACAAACCCGACGCGCATCCCCCAGACGTAGTCCTCCTTGGTCGGTCCGTCGAGCTTGACGGTCAGCAGGTTGGGATGGAGATTCGCCAGCAGCCCGAAGAGCGACTCGCGGTAAACCCCTTTTTCATAGACGAGCCCGAAGTAGGCGTCGTCCAGGATCACCAGCAGTCGCTTGCCCCCCTCGGCGGCGCGCAGCAGGACATCGCGCAGCGCCAGCGCCTCCTCCTCGGTCGCCGTGTATCCCGTGGGGTTGTTGGGGAAGTTGAGCAGGACGATCTTCTTCTCGCCGCGCCCGCCGAGCTGTCGTTCAAGCGCGGGGACGTTGAAGTGGCGTCCCCGGAAGGTCTTGAAGGTCTTGAGCCGCGCCCCGCATCCCTCCTGGAAGATCAGTTCGTAGTTATCCCAGTAGAGGTCGGGGAGGATCACCGTGTCGCCCGGGTCGAGAAACAGAAGTCCGGTCACGTACAGCGCATGCGTCAGCGCGCTCGTCACGACCGGCAGGCTGCACGTGCGACCCAGCAGCGAGGGGCTCTTCTCGAACAGCATCTCGCGCCAGCGGGCGCGCAGGGCGGGCAGTCCCTGGCTGGGCGCATAGAGAAAGGAGTCGGGAGGCGTCAGCAGCATCGCCTCGATGCACTCCAGGCTCAGGGGCGAGCCGTCGTCCTCGAAGGCCGTGCCGATCGTGGCGTTGATGCGGCTTCCCCGGGCCTCGGCGCTCTGCCCGAGAATACCCTGCGAGGGGAAATAGGCGCGCAACCCCCGCTGCGACAACAGGGAGGGGACGACGCTGCCGCCGGCCGCCAGGTCGGCGTTCAACTTTTGGGCAAGGGCGTGAATCGGTTTGGATGACATAAACGTAGCGTCAGGTCGATTGTGACATGGATAAACCCAAGGGGTGAAACTTTAATAGGCAGCGGAGGATTTGTCAATCGCGGATCGGCTGTCATTTGAGCTTGACCGGAGGGGGCGGGATACCGCAATCTATACGCACGCGCATACATGACCGTATTATGCGACTGAAAGCGCCGACGATGTGGAACAAGTTTTTCAACCTCTTTTCGAATGACATTGGCATCGACCTGGGCACCGCCAATACGCTGGTCTACGTGAAGGATCGGGGGATTGTCCTGCGCGAACCCTCGGTGGTCGCCATCCAGGAGGGAACCAAGCGCATCCTGGCTGTCGGCGACGAGGCCAAAAGGATGCTCGGCCGCACGCCCGGCAACATCGTAGCGATCCGGCCCATGAAATCGGGCGTCATCGCCGACTTCGACATCACCGAGGCGATGATCCGCTATTTCATCCGCAAGGTTCACACCCGCAAGCTGGTCAAGCCGCGCGTGATCATGGCCGTTCCCGGCGACATCACCGAAGTGGAGAAGCGCGCCGTGCAGGAATCGGCGCGGCATGCGGGCGCACG
>JAAYZJ010000418.1 GCA_012514915.1 Lentisphaerota bacterium
CGACTCCTCGACGAATTTCGTGTAGAAGTTGCGGCCCGACTTGGCGCCGTCGCAGCCGCCGACGAGGTAGATGTGCTTGACCGCACCGCTCTTGACGGCCTCGATGAGCTTGTCCGCGACCGACAGCACGGCGGCATGGCCGAACCCGGTCAGCAGCGGCTCGCCGGGGACTTCCTCCTGGAAGCCGCCCAGTTGAATCGCGTGCTGGATCATCGCGCCGAAGTCCTTGTTCCCACTGGCGTCGGCGGCGATGTGCTTGGTCTCCGGCCAGCCGACTTCGGCCGTCGTGTAGATGTTGCCGAGGTAGGTCGGCTTGGGCGGCATGATGCAGTTCGTCGTGTAGAGGATCACGCCGGGAAGGTTGTCGAACTCCTTCTGCTGGTTCTGCCAGGCCGTGCCGAAATTGCCCTTCAGATGGGTGTACTTGTTTAACTCGGGATAGCCGAAGGCCGGCAGCATCTCGCCGTGGGTGTAGACATTGACGCCCTTGCCCTCGGTCTGCTCGAGCAGCATCTTGAGGTCGTGCAGGTCGTGCCCGGTGACGACCACGAAGGGCCCCTTGACGCGCGTGGTCGATACGGGGGTGGGCACGGGGTTGCCGTAGGCGCCGGTGTTGGCGGCGTCGAGCAGGCCCATGCACTTCAGGTTGACCTGGCCGAACTCCATGATCAGCCCGAGCCACTCCTCGACCGAGTGGTCCTCGCCGAGTGCCTGCATCCCCTTGGCGAACCAGCCCGAGACCTCGGGGTCGGTCTTGCCGAGCACGCGCGCGTGGTGGGCGTAGGCGGCCATGCCGCGCAGCCCGAAGAGTAGGGTCGAGCGGAGCGAGACGACATCCTCGTTGCCGGCGAAGAGCTGGTCGGCGTCGTAGGCGGGGGCGCCGCCGGCCTGGGCGACGAGCGCATCAATGCGGTCGACCATCGCCTGGCAGTCCCTGGGATCGAAATTAACGTTGGTCACCGTCATGAACAGGCCTTCCATGAAGGCGCGTTCGCAATCGGCGCAGTGGGCCTTGCCGCCGACGGCGCGCGCCAGCGTGATCAGGCTGGCCGTGATCCGATCCTGGAGCTTGGCGACGTCGGGCTTCTTGCCGCAGACGCCGACGCGTGTGCAGGCCTTGCCGCCCGCGGTCTGTTCGCACTGGAAACAGAACATGTCATTCATCGTTTTTTCCTCGTTGTGGTTTGGTGTGCGGCCAACGGGGACGCACGTGAAAGCGTGTAGGTAGTATCAATCGTCAAGGATTGATCCGTCAACCCCGATTGTGACGACCTGCCAGGGAATCTGCTTGCCGCTGTTCTGCAGCGCCTGGCGGACGGCCTGCTCCAGGCCGCCGCAGCAGGGCACCTCCATGCGGACGACGGTGAGGCGGCGGATGGCATTGCCCTGAAGGATGGCGGTCAGCTTCTCGCTGTAGTCGCCGTCGTCGAGCTTGGGGCAGCCGATCAGCGTGACGCGCCCCTTCATGAAGCGGGCGTTGAAATCGGCGGCGGCAAACGCCGTGCAGTCGGCCGCGATCAGCAGCGACGCGTTCTCGAAGTAGGGGGCATTGACCGGCACGAGCTTGATCTGGACCGGCCAGGTCGCGATGTTGGACAGGGGCGGCGCGACCACCGCCGTTGCGGCGGCCGGGGTGTCTGTGGCCGTTGCGGCCGCCGGGCGGGTGATCCTGCGGGCCATCGTGCCGGGACAGCCGCAGGCCAGCGGTGCCGGCGCAGCCTGCTGCGCGGCCGAGGCGGCCTGCTGCGCGGCCCGGGCTTGGGCGGCGGCAACTTGCGCCTCGTCAAAGGCGTCCGCCTCGCGCTCGATGATCCGGATGGCGTCGGCCGGACAGGCCGGCAGACAGGCGCCCAGGCCGTCGCAGTAGCTATCCGTCACCAATTTGGCCTTGCCGTCGACCAGTTGCAGGGCGCCTTCGTGGCAGGCCG
>JAAYZJ010000419.1 GCA_012514915.1 Lentisphaerota bacterium
ACAACAACGGCACGGTCTTCAGCGGGCGCGTCACGGGGGCGAACGTTCCCTCCGACAGCCGCTCTTCCGGCAATGTCCGCCTGAACTTCGAGGTGACCGCCTCGAACAACGCCAAGATCATCGGCACGCTCTCGGGCGACTGGTCGGGCGGCGTCAGCGGCATGCTGGCCAACCGGTCGTTGCTCGGGAACTACTTCTACCGCAGCAACAAGGCCGACATCCAGGCCGCCAGCGGCTCGATCGCCATTACCCCCCAGCCCGTCACCAGCAACTGATAGCGGGTGTGCAACGGTCTTGAGTCGCAAGGTAGGGCAGGCATGCGTGCCTGCCCTTTTTGTTTGTGCCGCAACACGGCACGCGACGACGGTACGCTCGACGACAGTCGACTACCATCGATCCCAATCATGAAGGTAGGACAGGCATTCCTGCCTGTCCATCCCGCGAATCCCGCCCATCCTGCAATCCTGTCAAAAAACGCCTGTTCTACTCTGTCGCCGCATCCGGGTCGAGCAGGTCGCGGAGTCGATCGGTCAGGACGTTGAACACGAGGACCAGCCCGAAGATGGCCAGCGTCACGAAAGTCATCTCCCACCAGACTCCCTGCCAGAGTCGCAGGCGCGCGTTGTTCAGCATGACTCCCCACGAGGGTTCGCCCTGCACGCCGATGCCGAGGAAGCTGACGAACACCTCGGTCGACACCGCCGCCGGGAAGCGGATCGAGAAGGAGATCAGGACGATGTGCATGACGTTGGGCAGGATGTGCCGCAGCAGGATGCGGGCGTGGCTGTAGCCGAGCACGCGCGCCGCCTCGACGTAGGTCCGGCCGCGGTGCTTGAGCACCTCGGCGCGGATGCTGCGGCAGACGCCCACCCAGGTCGTCAGGCCGATGCCCCAGGTGACGCCGGCCAGCCCCTTGCCGGCCACCAGCGAGATGGCCAGGATCAGCAGCAGGCCGGGCACGGCCGAGACCGTCGCGCAGAGCCACACCACCAGACTGTCCAGACGTCCGCCGAAGTAGCCGCCGAGGCAGCCCAGCAGCACGCCGAGCGGCAGCGCGATCAGCGAGGTCATCACGCCGACATGGAAGGCGATGCGGGTTCCCTGCAGCAGACGCTGCAGCACGTCGCGTCCCAGATTGTCGCTGCCAAGAAGGAAGAAAGGCCGCGCCTCGGGAGGTACAAAAACGTTGTCGCGAGCTTTGTCGTTCTCCACCTCCCACTGGGGTTGGCTGGGGTCGACTGGGGTTGACTGGGGTTGATCGGGGTCTGAGCTCACGCGAAGCCGCGAAGACGCGAAGATTTGCACCAACGCCGGCGGCTGGTAGCGCCAGTCTTCGCGGACCCGGTTGTAGGCCGGCACGCGGTCGCGCCAGCGGGCGAGGCGATAGGCGCCCTCGCCCCAGAGCGCCGCCAGCGTGTAGCACGCCAGCAGGATCAGGCACAGGCGTGTGGCGCGCCGGCGCCAGAGCAAATTGAACAGACTGGACGCGCGGTGCATGCCGGTCTCCTATCCCAGGCGCACCCGCGGATCGAGCCAGGCGCAGCAGAGATCGGCGAGCAGGTTGACGAGCTGGTAGAGCAGCGCGCCGAGGATGACGATCGCCCGCACGGTGGCCATGTCGGCGGAGTGAATCGCGTTGAGGCTGGCGCCGCCCAGCCCGGGGATGCCGAAAAAGCTCTCGAGCAGCAGGCTGCCGGTGAACAGAAACGGGATGGAGAGGCTGACGTAGGTGACGATCGGAATCAGGCTGTTGCGCAGGACATGGCGGCGGAGGACCGCGGCGGGCGGCAATCCCTTGGCGATGGCGGTGCGCACGTGCGGGCGGTGCAGCTCGTCGAGCAGCACGGTTCGGAAAAAGCGGATGTCGCGGCCCAGCCCGCTGACCATGCCGATCAGGACGGGGAGGACGAGATAGGTCCAGTGCTCGAACCCCCAGAGGGGAAAGAGCCGCAGCCGGTAGGCGAGCAGGTACTGGCCGGCCAGCACCCAGACGACGTAGTTGACGCTCATCAGCAGGGTTGATCCGAACAGCACGGCGCGGTCGGGGGCGCGTCCGCGGCAGACGGCGGCCGTCATGGCGAGCATCAGGGCGAGCAGCGTGCCGCCGCCGAGGATGGGCAGGGTGAGGGCGAGAGAGGGGCCGATGCCCAGCCGCAGCACCTCGGCGACGCGCATCCCGTAGGCCGCGGAGTCGCCCAGGTCGCCGCGCGCCAGGGCCCGGAGATAACCGGCCAACTGCGAGTCGAGCAGGTGCGCCGTGCGCCGCTCGATGTAGGCCTCGGCGCCGCCCCCTTGCGCGCCTCCCGCCAGGTCGATGGCGGTGCCCGTCCAGCCGGGGGGGACCTCCCAGGTCGCGGTCCAGCCGCGCCCGATGGCGCGCGGACGGTAGGGTGCACGGAGGTCGTTCGTCGCGGTGCCGTCGAGCCGAACCAGGCGGACGGTGGCGGTGGCGGGCGTGGCATCCCCGCGGATCCGCAGGCGCCAGCGGCCCGGCGGCAGGGGGAAGGCGGGGGTCACGCGTCCATCGGCGGGGAGGGGGGCGCCGGCGGTCCAGGCGCGGCTGGGCGCCCAGTGGCCGGCGAGGAGCGGCTTGTCGTAGC
>JAAYZJ010000420.1 GCA_012514915.1 Lentisphaerota bacterium
CACGAGCGCCGACGCCCTGCGCTTCAGCATGATGATGATCACCGCGCTGGGGCAGGACGTGAAGATCGACACGAAGGACTTCGAGATCGGCCGCAACTTCGGCACGAAGCTCTGGAACGCCGCCCGTTTCATGCAGATGCACCTGGAGCGGGCGCCCGCGGCCGACTGGCGCGCGGCGGCCCGCGGCGCGCCGGCGCTCGATGCCGCGTTGCTCTCGGACGACGACCGCCATCTCCTGGCCCGGCTCGACGCCACCGTGGCCGCCGTCACCGACAACCTCGACAAGCTGCGCTTCCAGGATTGCGCCCGCGACCTGTACGACTTCTTCTGGAGCGGCTATTGCGACTGGTATCTGGAAACCGCCAAGACCGACCTGTCCGGCGCCGATGACGCGCGCCGCGTGCAGGTGCTGCGCATCATGACCCATCTCTTCTCGAAGGGGCTGCGCCTGCTCCATCCCTTCATGCCGTTCCTGACCGAGGAGCTCTGGCACGCGATGGGCTATGGCACGGCGGACGAGTCGATCATGCGCGCCGCGTGGCCGGCCCCCTTCACGCCCGCCGAGACAGCCGCCTGGGGGCTGAGTCCGGCGGTGACCGAGTTCGTCGAGGCCAAGCACGAATTGATCAGCGCCGGGCGCGCCCTGCGCGCCGAATACGGCATCGCGCCGACGCGCCTCGTTCGCTACGTGATCGTCACCGAGCAGGCGGAGACGGCCGCGCGGCTGCAGGCCGGCCGGCAGTCACTGGCCGCCCTGCTGCGGGCCGAGACGATCGAGATCGGCACGCGGATCGACACGCGCGGCATGCCGGGCAGCGTCGTCAAGCTCGGGGCGATCCACCTGCCGCTGACCGGACTTGTCGACGTGCCCGCCGAGGTGGCCCGGGTGCAGGGCGAGATCGGCAAGAGCCGCGCGCTGCTGGCGGGCGTCGAGGCCAAGCTCGGCAACGCGGGATTCGTCGCGCGCGCGCCCGCGGCCGTCGTCGGGCAGCAGCAGGCGCGCCGCGAGGCGTTGCGGCGCGAGCTGGACCGGCTCGAGAAACTCGCCGCCATGCTGGCGGACATGGGGTAGGCGATGGCGGGTCGTCCGAGAGTCTTGGGCTCGCCCGGCGAACGCGCCCGCTTCAGCGGGCTGCTGCGCGCCTCGCTGCCGCTCGGCGCGGTGCTCGTGTTGTGCGGTTACGCGCTCGGCGCCTTCATCCCTTGGGGCAACGGCCTCTCCGCCGTGCTCAAGGCGGCTATTGTGGTGGGGCTGGCCGTCGCGATCTTTCTGGCGACGGCCGCCACGCAGAGCCGGGTTGACGCCTTCTTCAAGGGCGCCCGGGGCGAGGAGCAGATCGCCCTGACGCTGGCGGGGCTGCCCGACGGCTACACGGTGCTGCACGGCGTCGTCCTCGGGCACGGCGGCCTCTGGCGGGGACTCAATCTCGACCACGTCGTCGTCGGCCCGACGGGGCTCGTCCTGATCGAAACGAAGAACTGGCAGGGAGTCGTCACCTGCCAGGACGGGAGCCTCAAGGTCAACGGCGCCGATCCGACCCGGTCGCCCATCGACCAAATCCGTGCCCAGTCACGCATCCTCTCCGCCTGGCTCGCCGAGCGGCTGCCGGAGGCGCCGCCCCCTGTGCGCCCGTTGATCTGCTTCGCGGGCGAGGCGCTGGAAGCCGTCCGGATCACCGTCGACGAAATCACCCTGTGCCGGTCCGATGGCCTGATCGGCACGATTACGCAGACCCCTCCTCCGTCCACCTGGGATACCGCGACCGAGGCGCGAATCATCCAGTTGCTGGCGCGACAGGTGTAACCGATGATGATACACGACACCCCCCTTGCCCTCGTCCGTCTCCTGATGCTCCTGCCGCTGGCGGCCGGCCTCTCCGCCGCGCCGTCGGCGGCCCAGACCGAGACCGCCAAACCCCCGGTCGAGGCGCAGCCCCATTTCGGCAACATCGCCCGCACGGTCGGCTGGATGCTGCCCAACGTGCACCTGCTTCAGGTTCCCCTCGACGACGCGGTCTCGGCGCGGGCCTGGACGAACTACCTCTCGTTTCTGGACTACGACCGGGCCTACTTCCTGCAGGCGGACATCGCCGAATTCGAGGCGGAACGCGACCGTCTCGACGACGCGGTCCGCGCCGGCGACCTCTCCTTCGCCTACGCCGTGTTCGCCCGCTTCAAACAGCGCCTGGCCGAGCGCCTGGCGACGGTCGACACGCTGCTCGAGGCGGGCTTCGACTTCACCGTTCCCGAGAGCTACCAATGGAAGCGCAAGGAGGCGCCCTGGCCCGCCACCCCCGGCGAGCAGGACGACCTCTGGCGCCGGCGGATCAAGAACGAGTATCTCGGCTTTCAGATCGCCCGTGAATACGGCGAGTCGAACCGGCTGGCCCGTGCGCAGGCCGCCACGAACAGCCTGGCGTTGGCGGCGGGGGCGACCGGCGTCGTGGATCGCGCGGCGGCCGGCGTGACCAACGGTCTGCCGGCGATCACGCCGGAGGCCTTCGTCCGCAAGCGGTACGAGCAGTTCCGCATCGTCATCGAGGACAGCGATGCCGACTGGGTGCTGGAGCGGTTCCTGGGCGCGCTCGCGGCGGCCTACGATCCCCACACCGCCTACATGCCGCCCGCGGCCGTCGAGGATTTCACGATCGACATGAACCTCTCGCTCAGCGGGATCGGCGCCCTGCTCTCGCCGGAGGACGGCGCCGCCAAGATCATGGAGATCATCCCCGGCGGTCCGGCCGCGCGCGACACGCGCGAGAGCCGCCTCGTCCCCGGCGACAAAATCATCGGTGTCGGGCAGGATCAGGCGCCGGTCGAGGATGTCCTCCACCTCCCGTTGAACAAGATCGTCCGTAAAATCCGCGGCAAGAAGGGAACCCGTGTCGTCCTGCAGGTCATCAGCGCCGCCGATCCGTCCGGCGGGAGCACGCGCATCGTCGATCTGATCCGCGACGACGTCAAGCTCGAGGAGCAGGCCGCCACGGGGCACGTCGCCCGCGTCACGCTCTCGAACGGGACCAGCCGCGCGTTCGGCGTCGTCAAGCTGCCGACGTTCTACGGGTCGATGACGAGCAATCCGCGCGACCCGGGCTTCCGCAGTTGCACGGTGGATCTGGCGGCGATCATCGCCGCCATGAACGACGACATCGAGGGACTGATTCTCGATCTGCGCGGCAACGGCGGCGGTTCGCTCCGCGAGGCGGTCGACCTGACGGGCCGCTTCATCCGTATCGGCCCCGTCGTGCAGCAGCGCGAGGGACGTCGGCTGCTGGTGCACACCGACCGCGATCCGGCCGTCACCTTCCGCAAGCCGATGATCGTGCTGGTCAACCGGGCCAGCGCGTCGGCATCGGAGATCGTCGCGGCCGCCCTGCAGGACTATGGGCGGGCGGTGATCATCGGCGACTCCCGGACGCACGGCAAGGGCTCGGTGCAGACCATCGTCCCTCTCTCCACCTCCGATCCCCGCATGGGGTCGATGAAGATCACGGTGGCCAACTACTACCGGATCACGGGCGGCTCGACGCAGCTCCGCGGCGTCGAGCCCGATCTCGTCATCCCCTCCGTGCTCGAACATCTCGACATGGGCGAGGACAAGCTCCCCAACCCCATGCCCTGGACCCGGATCCCCGCCACCGAGTTCAGCCCCGTCTACGACCTCGCCCCGTTGATCCCCGTCCTGGCCTCCAATCTGCAGCACCGGGCGCGCGACGATGCCCGCTATCAGCAGCACCTGCGCGAGGTCGAGCATGTCCGGGAGGCCAGCCGGCGCACGACGCTGCCGCTCGACTACGCCACCCGGTTCCAGCTCTATGCGGCGGAACGCGAGATCCAGCGCGCCGACGCGGACGAGGGGGGTGGGGACGCGGCGCTGGACGCCGTGCCGGAGCGGCGCAGGCGCCAGGACACGCGGGACGATGTCGTCCTCGACCAGGCCCTGCGGGTGCTCGCCGACCTGGCCGATCTTCAGCAGGGGGTCGCCATCGACCCCGCCCTCGACCGCAACGCGCTGGATGCGCAGGACTGGCTCCGGAGGATCTTCCAGCCATGAAGACGCCCTTTACCAAGATGCATGGCGCCGGCAACGATTTCGTCATGATCGACGACCGCGCCCTCGTGTTCCCCTGGCAGGACTACCTGCGCATGGCGGCGCTCGCGACGCGCCGGTTGGGCATCGGCTGCGAGGGGATCATTCTGATCCAGCCCTCGACGCGCGCCGACTTCCGCATGCGTTTCCTCAATCCCGACGGCACGGAGGTGGAGCTCTGCGGCAACGGCGCGCGGTGCAGCGCCGCGTTTGCGCACCGGCTCGGCGCCGCCGGCAGGGCGATGACGATGGAGACGCAGGCGGGCTTGATCGATGCCGAGATCACCGAGACGGGCATCAAGGTCTGGATGCCCGAGCCGGCGGGCCGCCGCTACGATCTGGCGGTCGAGGTCGACGGGCGGCTCTTCGAGGGGCATGCCCTTACCGTGGGCGTGCCGCATCTGGTGGTTCCCGTTCCCGATCTGCCGGCACTGGACGTGGCCCGCTTCGGCAGCCTGCTGCGGCAGCATCCGACCTTCGCGCCGCACGGCGTCAATGTCGACTTTGTCAAGCACACGGCGGTCAACCGCCTGCACATGCGGACGTATGAACGGGGCGTCGAGGCCGAGTCGGGCGCCTGTGGGACCGGCGCCGTGGCCGCCGCCATCGTGGCGATCGAGCGGGGCACCTCGACGCTGCCGCTCACGATCACCACGAGTTCGGGTTTTGAACTGCAGGTGGATGGCGACTGGCGCACGCGCAAGTGCACCGGCATGACGCTGACCGGTCCCGTCAAGACCGTGTTCGAGGGAGTGGTCGATCTCGATGCGCTCAGCATCGACGACGCGGCGAAGTAGCGGCCGGGCGCCGCGGATCGGCGGAAGGCGATGAACCGGATCCTGTTTGCCGCCGACGAGCGGGGCGCGGACGACCGCGTCGTGCTCGGCGGCCGGCGCGCGCGGCATGTCCTCGAGATCCTGAAGGCGCGCCCCGGCGACACGCTCAAGGTCGGTGAACTCAACGGCGAGATCGGCACGGGACATGTCGAGCGGATCGCCGACGGTGTGGTCGAGCTGCGGGTCGCGCTGCAGGCCGCCGCGCCGGCGCCCTGGATCGACGTGCTGCTGGCGCTGCCCCGGCCCAAGATCCTCAAGCGCCTCTGGGCGCAGTTGGCGGCCCTCGGCGCCGGGCGGATCATCCTGATCAACGCCGCCCGCGTCGAGCGGTGTTACTTCGACACGCACTGGCTTGCGCCCGGCAGCTTCACCCCGCTCTTGATCGAGGGCTTGGAGCAGGCCGGCACGACGCAGTTGCCCGAGATCCTTGTCCGCCGCGGTTTCAAGCCCTTCGTCGAGGACGAATTGCCGCGCGACTATGCGCGGAGCGCCAAGCTGCTCGCCCACCCCGGGGGCTCACCCACCTCCCACGTTCCGCGGGGCGGCGCCGCGCCGGGCGACGGCGCGCGGCCGCTGCTGGCAATCGGTCCCGAGGGGGGATGGATTGCGTACGAGCTAGAGCAGCTCGAGTCGCACGGGTTTTCACGCCTCTCGATGGGCCCGCGCATCCTCCGTACCGACACCGCCTGCATTGCACTTCTCGGGAGCCTCATGCAGACATGGGGGAAGGTGGTTTAAGTGGAGCCGCGGGCGCGCCGTGCCCGTATGCGGCTCGCCGGTCATGCCTTGCGGCGTGACCAGGACGGCTCGCCCTACCTGCTTGGCCAGACAAACGGCGCCGCAAGGTGGGACAGGCATTCCTGCCTGTCCTTCTACAGCGTCCGCTCCATCTCCTCCATCACGTAGCACTCGACGATGTCGCCGGCCTCGAAGGCCTCGAATCCCTCGAAGAAGATGCCGCACTCCTGCAGGTCGCGGACTTCGTTCACCTCGTTCTGGAAGTGGCGCAGCGAGGCGATCCGGCCGTCGAAGATGACGTCGCGCACCCGCTTGATGCGGACGCGGGCCTTCGTGTTGACCACACCGTCGAGCAACTGGCAGCCGGCGATCCGCCCCATCTTGCCGATATTGAAGATGGCGCGGATCTGGGCATGGCCCTTGACGACCTCGCGGTACTCGGGAGCGATCAGGTCGAGCATCGCCTGCTTGACGTAGTCGAAAAGCTCGTAGATGATGCGGAACGTGTGGACGCGCACCTTGTCGTGCCGGGCCAGCGAGGCGACTCCCGTGTCGAGCCCCACCTGAAAGCCCAGCAGCACGGCGTCGCTCGCGGCGGCGCGCTGCACGTCGTTGGTCGTCACGTTGCCGATGCCGGTATTGACAATGTCGAGGGTGATCTTCTCGCTGCGGATGTCGCGCAGCGAATCGACGATCGCCTCGATCGATCCCTGGGTGTCGCCCTTGATGATCACGCCGAGTTGCTTCTTCTTCTGCGCGCTGAGCTTGTCGAACAGGTTGTCCATCGTCACCGTGCGGTTGACGGCGCTCAGCTCGGCGCTCTTGCGCTCGGTCGCGAACTGCTCGGCCAATTCCCGCGCGCGCTTCTCGTTGACCATGACGCGGAACTCGGCGCCGGGCTCGGGAACGCCCGAGAGGCCCATGACGCGGACGGCCGTGGCGGGGCCGGCCGACAGAACCTTGCGGCCCCGGTCGTCCATCAGGCCGCGCAACCGGCCGAAATGCTCGCCGATCAGCACGACATCGCCCAGCTTGAGGGTGCCGGAGGCGACCAGCAGGGAGGCTGTCGGCCCCAGTCCCAGTTCGAGCTGGGCTTCGATTACATACCCGTCGGCCCGGCGGCTGGGATTGGCCTGCAACTCGAGCATGTCGGCCTGAAGCAGAATCATCTCGAGCAGGTGCTCGAGCCCCTTGCCAGTGGCCGCGCTGACGTCGCACACGACCACGTCGCCGCCCCACTCCTCCGGCGTCAACCCCTCGGCCTGGAGCTGCTGGCGAACCCGCTCGGGCTTGGCGGCGGGCAGATCGCACTTGTTGATGGCGACCATGATCTGGACTTCGGCCTGCTGCGCCTGCTTGATGACTTCGCGGGTCTGGGGCATGATGCCGTCGTCGGCGGCGATGATGATCACCGCGATGTCGGTCAGATTGGCGCCGCGGGCGCGCATGGCCGAGAAGGCGGCATGGCCCGGCGTATCGAGGAAGGTGATCTTGCGCCCGGCCAGCTCGACGGTGTAGGCGCCGATGTGCTGGGTGATGCCGCCCGCTTCGCCGGCGACCACCTGGGTCTGCCGGATGCGGTCCATCAGCGAGGTCTTGCCATGGTCGACATGCCCGAGGAAGGTGACCACCGGCGGCCGGGGCTTCATGTCGTCGGGCTGGTCGTCGGGAATGTCGTCCTCGGCATCCAGCCGGCGGATGGCCGGCTTGCGCGACGAGGAGCGCCGCGTCCGTTCCTGCTCGACCGTGTAGCCGTACTTGGCGGCGATCTTGCCGGCGCGTTCGAGGTCGACGCGCTGGTTGATCGAGACGAGCACGTTCAACTGCATGAGGTCGGCGATCAGCCGGTTGGGCCGGATGCCCATCATTTCGGCCAGATCCTTGACGAGCACCGGCCCGCGGAGCTGGAGGGTCTTGTCGCCGGCCGCCGCGGTCGCCACGACAGGGGCGAAGCGGGGTTTCGGCGCGGCGGGGGCCGCCGGACGCGCGGGCGCCGTGCCGCGGGTGATCGGCGGTTGCCCGCGGATGATCGGCTGCTGCCCACGGATAATGCCGCTGCGGGAGGTGGGCTGGTCGGGAGCGGCGCGGCCGGCTGGCGCGGGGGCGGCGGCATGCCTGTCCCGCTTCCGGCTGGCGTCCGGCGCGCGTTCCTTCGCGACGGTGGCGGCGGGAGCGCTGCGCCCGGCCGGCGCGCCGGCCGGCGTGCGCGTTCCCTTGGCGGCCGGCGCCCGGGGCAGGTCGACATCGCGCGTCTCCTTGGGACGCATCGCATGCGCCTTGGCGGGGGCGGACAGTTGCGCGCGGCGCCCCCCCAGATAGGCCGACGCCAGCTCCTCGTCGGGATCGACCTCCTCCTCGGCGGGGACTCGCTTGTCCTCCGTTGCCGCCGACTTCTCGTCGGGCTCCAGCGCGGCGGTCTCGGCATGGATGACCACCTTGGCCTCCTGGTCGGCAAGGGGAGGCAGGGGCTCGATCGTCAGCGCGTCGGGCGTGATGACCGCGTCTTCGGCCGCGCGAACCACGGTCTCGGCAGCCGGCGGGCCGGCTTCGGGGTCGAGAGCCGGGGCGGAAGGGGGCGGAGGGGGCGCCACGGGCACGACTGGTTTCGAGCCGGTCCCCGCGCGGCGCGGATGGATGGCGGCGTCGATTGCCCGTGCCCTGGTGATCGCCGCGTCCAGTTTCTGGCGCTCGGCCTCCGTGTGCCCGCGCAGCTTCTCCGCTGCCCGTGCCTGCTTGGCTGCCAGTCGGGTCTGAACGGCCTGGTCGGCCTGAACCGCAGTCGACGAACGCGTGGCAAAATGGTGCTTCAACATCCGGATGTCGTCGTCATCCAGCCGCGACAAGGTCGAATGAGCCTCGAGATCGAGCGCCCGCGCCGCGCGCAGGACATCGCCCCCCGTTGTCTTCAATACCTGAGCCAGCTCAAAAATTCTCATGCCTCACCATCTTCCTCGGTCACAGCCTCGTCGGTCACGCTCAGCGCCGAGACGGCATCCCAGATCCGACGGATCGCCGCTTCGGGAAGGCCGGTGGCCTCCTGCAGATAGGCCGGCTCCGCCTCCATGATCCCTTCCGGAGTCAGAAATCCGTTTGTGACCAACAACTCGGCTTCGCCACGCTCGATGCCCTCGATCGCGGCCAGCGCGTCAACCGCATGGGCCACGCGCGATTCGAACGACTCTTCAATGTCGGTGCGCTGAATGTCGACCTTCCAGCCCAGCAGCTTGGACGTCAGGCGCACATTCTGCCCCTGCCGGCCAATGGCCAGCGAGAGCTGGTCGGGATCGACCAGGACACGCAGCATGCGGGAGGCTTCCGAAACGACCATGACGCTTGCCAGCCTGGCCGGCGAGAGCGCCTGGGCCGTGTACTGGCGAATCTCATCGTGCCAGCGGATGATGTCGACCCGCTCGCCGTTGAGCTCGCGGACGATGTTGCGGACCCGCGCGCCGCGCAAGCCGACGCAGGCGCCGACGGGATCGACCTTGTCGTCGTGGGACCGGACGGCGATCTTGGCCCGGTTGCCGGGGTCGCGGGCGACGCCCATCACCTCGACGATGCCGTCGGCGATCTCGGAGACTTCAATCCGGAAGAGCGCCTTGACGAACTCGGGGCAGGCGCGCGAAAGAATCACGCTCGATCCGCTGACACTCGGCTGGACTCGGATGACGTAGGCCCGCAGCGTGTCGCCGACCTCGAACTCCTCCTTGGGGATCCGCTCGCGTGCCGGCAGCAGGGCTTCAACTTTGCCGATGTCGATCAGCAGGTCGCGGCGAACGACCTGCCGGACGGTGCCGCTGACGATGTCGCCGATGCGATCCTTGTATTCGATATAGGCGTTGTCGCGCTCGGCCTGGCGGATCTTCTGCATGATCATCTGCCGCGCGTTCTGCGCGCCGATCCGCCCGATCTGCGCGGGGGGCAGGGCGACTTCGACCTCCTCGCCCGGGATCGCGTCGGGTTTGATCTCCCGCGCTTTGCGCAGGGAGATCAGGTTCGGCCCCGTGTCGTCGTCGGAGACGATCATTGATTGAAAGGCCTTGACCGCCAGCGTCTTGCGATCGATGTCGACGCGCAGCCCGTCGGTGATCCCCAGGCTTTTGCGGGCCGCCGCCTCCAGCGCGGATTCAATCGCCTGGATGATCAGCTCGCGGCTGACCCCGCGTTCGCGTTCCATGTAATTGATAACCGTCAAGAGTTCGTTGTTCATAACGCAAATGAGCCACCCGCCCAAGGCACGCGGCGCCCTATCGTTGTCACCAGAGAACAAATAGGGCGGGCCCAAGCCCACCCCGGTCCCGGGAAAACCCTTCCCAAGGAAAAGACAAGCTTAGCCGGACAGGGGCGCAATGTCAATTGTAATCAGGCGGAATTCGGTGGTGAATTCGGTCATCGGTTAGCCGATTCCTGGGGTGAAAGCCTCAGGTGCCTTGACAAGATGATTGTTTCGATGACAAACTATCCAGGAAGCAGGCGGCTGGCCGGGACGGGGTTTCCGGCGGCGTCGGGCGCAAGGGTCGATGGCAGCACACGGGGGCGGGCATGAAGCGAGTGATCCGAGGACTTGCGGCGGCGGTGGCGGGATGGGCGGCGGTTGCCGTCCCGGCGTGGGCGGGAACCGTGGTCGTCCGCCGGGGCGCCCCCGCGGCGCGGATCTACCACGCGCCGCTGGCGCAGGATGCCGAATGGACGGGGCACAAGGCCTTCGGCAAGCTGACGGTCGACGAGATGGATGCCAAGTCGCTCGCGATCGCGATCGCCGACCTCAACGAGCACTTGCTGAAAATGAGCGGCACGGCGCTCGAGGTGGTCGCCACGGAAGACGTCCGGGACGTGCAACCGCCCGCGATCATCGTCGGTTCCCTGGCCAACCGGATGGGGGGGGCGCCGGACATCCCGGACGATCCCTCGCGCGACGCCTTCCGTCTCAAGGCCGGCGGGAATCTCGTCCTGCTGGGCGGGGCGAGCGACTTCGGCGCCTCGCACGCCGTCTACGCCCTGCTGGAGGTGCTCGGCTGCGCCTGGGTGATGCCCGGTCCCGCCGGCGAGGTCATCCCCCGCCGCGCCACCGTCGAGATTCCCGACGGCGACCGGCAGGAGGCTCCCTCGTTCGCGATCCGCAACCTGTACTACGGCGGGCAGCCCTCCCCCCTGCTCTGGCAGGAGATGCAGATGTGGGGGTTGCGCCAGAAGGCCAACATCTACGGCACCCGGCAGCGGTATGGTTTCCCCGGCGGCGGCCACGCCTGGGGCGCGCTGATCCGCAAGTTCCGGAAGGAGTTCGAGGCCGACCCCACGATGATGGGGCTGATCCGCCGCCCCGACGGGTCGCTCGTGCGGGGCGGTGGGCAGTTGGAGAGCACGCATCCGCGCAGCATCGAACTGGCCATCGAGCATATCCGCGACGCCTTCAAGAGCAACGGCTGGTCGAACGATGCCGCCGTCTGTCTGGGCATGGGCCCCAACGACGGCGGATCGCTCTCGCTCTCGCCCGAAACCGTCAACGCCGGCGTGCCGCGGATCAACTACGACTCGGGCAAGCTGGACGGCACCGACATCTGCGTCCTGTTCATCAACACGATCCTCGAGCGGACGGAGCGGGAGTTCCCCAATCTGCACCTCAGCTTCATGGTCTACTCGTGGCACGCCGACTTCCCGATGCGCTACAAGCCGCATCCGCGCCTGGTGGCCGGCATCCGCGACCTCAACGTCTCGCGGTACCACGGCATGAACGATCCGACCTCGCGGTCGCGCGCCTACTACCGCGACATCGTGCGGCAATGGGGACGCCTGGCGCGGGAGCAGGGCAACCAGCTCAGCCACGGCGACTACAACTGGAACCCCGCCGAGGCGGTTCTGCCCTACACCCGCGTCAAGATCACCGGCGAGGATTTCCCCATCTACCGGGACGCGGGCTTCCGGATCAAGAGCACGAACCTCGCCCGGGCCTGGTACCTGACGGCCGCGCATGACTACGTCGCGCTCAAGATGATGTGGAACGCCGACCTCGACTGGCGCGGCCTGTTGCGCGAATTCTGCGTCAAGGCCTATGGCGCCGACGCGGCGCCGCTGATGGAGGGATACTACCTCGAGGTGGCCCGGCGGCAGAGCGAGAGCTCGCACGAGGCGGGCTCCTTCTATGCGATGCCGCTCCTGTACGACCCGGCTTTCGTCGCCGAGCAGGAGCGCCGCTTCGCCGCCGCGGCCGCGGCCGCCGGGACGGAGGATGAAAAGCGGCGCGTCGACGATGCCCGCTATCCGGTGCTCACGCTCAAGCACTACCTCGAGATGCACGCGGCCTACACGACGTTCGACTTCGAGGGGGCGCAGGCGGCTTTCGCGCGCGCGACGAACGTCCTCGAGACGATCACGAGCCGCAGCATCCACTACGAGAACAAGTCGGGCAAGGGCTATTTCAGCGGGTTCGGACGCTATCTCGACGCGGCCCGCCGCCACGCCGGCGGAGCGTACGCCATCGAATACAAGATCCCCAACAAGCTGAAGACGGCGATCGATGTGCATAACCTGGGCGCCCACCACCGCTTCTGGGGCTCGCGCATGGACGACTCGCGCTACTTGGAGACCGAGACGTTCCTCTCGACCTGGGACGCCCAGGGGCTCAGCGGCTTCCAGCAGGGTTCGGCCTGGTACCGGATCCGCTTCACGCTCCCGGAGCAACCGGCCCGTCCCGGCGGATACGGGCTGTTCGTCGGCGGCGCCGAAAACCGCGTGGCGGTCTGGTGCAACGACACCTTCATCGCGCGCAGCGGCGCCGGCCTCCGTACGCCCACGGTCTTCGACCTGACCGACGCCGTCGTGCCGGGCGGCGAGAACCTGGTCGTGATCCAGACGACGCGCCACAACATCTCGGAACTGTTCGTCGGCGGCCTGACCATGCCGAGCTTTGTCTTCTCCGGTCCCCGTGTTGAACAGGCCAAAGACACCGAGCCGCTTGTCCGCATCCTGCCGGGCGGCGTCGAGGAGCCCATCCGACCGGGCGCGATCGCCGACTGAAGGGTCACGGCATGCGGCCGCATGCCAGGCGGTCGTGTCAATCCTGTCAATCCTGTAATCCTGTCAAAAAATTACGGCATGCGGCCGCATGCCAGACGGTCGTGGCCCGCCAGGTCGCGCCGGATCTCGGCCGAGGCGAACCCCGCCTGCAGCAGCAGGGCGCGGACGGCGGGCCCCTGGTCGGCGCCGATCTCGAGGAAGCACCAGCCCTGGCGCTTCAGGCGCAGCGCGGCATCGTGGATGACATCGCGCAGAATGGCCAGCCCGTCGGCGCCGCCATCGAGCGCGCCCGGCGGCTCGAAGTCGCGGATCCGCCGCGGGAGCCGGGTGCAGGTGTCCGTGGCGATGTAGGGTGGATTCGAGACGACGGCATCGAGACTGGCGGGCGGCGCCGGCGCGCAGCTCGGGGCGTGCAGAAAGGTGATCCGCCCGGCGACGCCGTGCCGCGCGGCATTCTCGCGCGCCAGGCTCAGCGCGTCCGCGTCGCAGTCGGTGGCCAGATAGTCGCCCAGCGGTGCCTCGACCGCCAGGCTGACCACGATGCAGCCGCTTCCCGTTCCCACCTCGCAGATGCGGGGGGCGTGCGCCTCCCAGAGCGCCTTCTGGTCGAGCACGAGCTGGACCAGTTGCTCGGTCTCGGGGCGGGGGATCAGTGCGCGTCGGTCCACGGCCAGCGTCAACCCGCGAAAGTCCCATTCGCCCAGGACATACTGGATGGGCTCGTGATTGCCCAGGCGGACGATGCCGCGGCGCAGGGCGTCGATCTGGCCTTCGTCAAGGCGTCGGTCGCGCTGCAGGGCGAGTTGCAGGCGGGGCTGCCGGAGCAGGCGGGCCGCCAGCCATGCGCACTGGGCGGCGGCCTCGTCGACGCCGCGCGCCTCCAGCCAGGCCGCGCCGGCGTCGAGCAGCTCGCCCAGGGGCCGCGCATCGCTTGACGGGGCGGGGGAGGGCATGGACGGCGCGGTCAGAACGGCATGACGGTGTCGTCGAACGGCGGCGCATCCTCGGCGGGGGGCGGTTCATCGGCGGCCGCCGCGGCGTCGAGCCGCTCGATCTTGAAAGCCTCGAGGTTGACGAAGTGGCGCCCCTGGTACTCCCGCCCGCGGATGCTGAACAGGACACGCAGGCGTTCGCCCGCCTGCACGTCGTCAAGCATCGCGCAGCCGTCCTTGATGCACGCGAGGGCGATTTCCTGCGGAAAACGGTCGTCTTCCGTGGTGAGGACGAATTCGCGCTTGGTGAACCCGCTGGTGAATGTCTGCGTCTCTTTGACGAGTTTGACCGTGCCGGTCATTTCGTAGGTCATGGCTTCGCTCCGCTGATGGAATCCGATTTCGTTGATAATCCAGTATGCCACACACTGGGGAAAAAAAGCAATCGTGTCCCGTCGTCGTCCGTGGTCGTCAACCGATAATAAGATTCAACGGGCCCGCACGCCGCCGGGGATCGTGGCGGATCCGGCTGTGCGCGGGTCCGGCTGCGCCCATCCCTCGGACCAGCCGTCCAGGCTGCCCCGCCACGACGCCGCATTGCCCATGATCCAATCGAGCGTCAGCCGGTAGAGAAAGGGGGGGATGGCCGCCAGGCGCGGCCACGCGTGATGCTTGCGCAGATACCGGATGTGGCCCATGCGGTAGGTGCGCGCCTGCATCTCCCCCAGGCGGGCAATCGTCGACGATCCGTGGTGAAACAGGGGGGCGCCGCCGGCGACCGCCAGTTTCCACCCCGCCTGCCGCACGCGCCGGCTGTAGTCGGCGTCCTCGAAGAAAAAGAAGAACCCCTCGTCCAGCAGGCCGATCTCCTGCAGCACCTCGCCGCGGATCAGCAGGCACGCGCCGCTGAGATAGTCGAGGCGTCGGCCCGGACGGGCCGCGACCGGCAGGGCAAACGGCCGCCACAGCCGTTTGCCCGCCGCCACCGTCGCGCGGCGCCCGCCCTCGGCCATCGGGGTTCCCACGAGACCGACTCGGGGGTCGCCCAGTTCGGCGGCGAGCCGGGCCACGAGGTCGCCGGGGCACTCGGTGTCGTTGTTCAGAAGCAGGATGTGGCCCACGTCCGGGAGTTCCCGCGCGAAGCGGATCCCCAGGTTGCAGCCGCCGGCGAAGCCGAGGTTGCGCGGTGCCCGGAGCCGGATCACGCCGGGGGGGCAGGCCGCCTCCAGTTCCTGAGGCGAATGCGCGGTGGAGCCGTTGTCCACGACGATGACGGCGGCGGGGGGGAGGGTTTGGCCCTGCAGGGAGGCACAGCAGACACGGGTCATGTCGAGCCGGTTGAAATGGAGAATCACCACGGCGATGCCCGACCGATCCGCGGCGGTAGCCGGCTGGGGGAGGGGAGGTGCGCCCGGCGGTATGGAAGACGTGCGAGTCATGCCTGGGGCGCAGTGTAGCGGGTCGCACGCCGAAGCGGCAATCCCAAAACAGGAAGGAGGTGGAGCGTGTGGGCGTGTGGGAGTGTAGGACAGGCATTCCTGCCTGTCCATGTGTGGGAGTGTGGGAGTGTAGGACAGGCATTCCTGCCTGTCCATGTGTGGGAGTGAAGGTAGGACAGGCATTCCTGCCTGTCCATGTGTGGGTGTGTGGGGGGGGCGGTCAGCAGTGTAAGGTAAGACAAGCGGCAAAGGGTGTCGCAAAGACGAACCACCAAGAGGGACGTGCGTGAGAACGGCCCATCGCCAAACTCTGGCATAAGTCATGCGTCAGTAGCTGGGATACTGAACGCGGCGCACATGCGCGCAAGAAAGGTCGCAGGATGAACCGGCAAGTGAAAACGCACAGGATCGACAACCGAACCTTCGCGGTGATCGGAGGGGTGGCCCTCTGCGCGGCAGGCCTCTGGGTGCAGCAGGCGGCGGGTGCCTTGGCCGGCGATCCGGCGGACCGCGGCAACCTGCTCGTAGTGGCGGACGGCAGGACCGAGGCGGTCGTCGTCGTCTCGCCCGAGGCCGGCCTGCCCGAGACGACGGGCAAGGACGGCGTCGCCCGGCGCGGCGCCGACAAGAGCGGCACGCGCAACGAGGAGTGGGCCGCCGCGAACGACCTGGTGGACTACATCGAGATGATGACGGGCGCGAAGCCCCGTTTGGCGTCGACGCGCGAGGACATCCAGGCCGCCCTGGCATCGAAAGCCCCGCTGCTGATCGTCGGCGAGGAGGCGCTCAAGGCCAATGCTGGGTTCGCCCGCAAGGTCCGTGCCGCCGCCAAGGCCAAGCCGATTCTCGGCGCCGACGCCATCGGCCTGCTGCGCGAGGGCAACCGCGTCTACCTCGCGGGCAACAACGACCTGGCCCACTACTTCGCCGTGGCCGAGCTGCTGTCGCGCTGGGGATGCCGCTGGTATCTGCCCACCGCCTTTGGCGAGTGCATCCCCGAGGTCCGGGAATTGGCGGTCGGCACGCTCGACTATGCCTACGGCTCGCCGTTTGAAATCCGCAGCTACTGGATCTCGTGGAATGGCGATGGCACGGGGCGCCATGAATTCCAGAAGCGCAACATGATGATCCCCGGGCGCCGCGGCTTCCCCTCCACGGGGCACGCCCTGGGACGCTACACGCGCGATGCCCCCGGATCGAAGGGGACGTTCGAGTTCCCTATCACCGCGCCCGAGACGGCGCGGCATGTCGCCGGCCAGCTCGATGAGGCCTTCGCCGCCGGCAAGGACATCTCGGTCGGGATGGAGGACGGCAACTACGACTCGACCTATCCGCGCGATGTCGAGCTGATGAAGCAGCAGTGGGACAAGTACATGCTGCGGTGGTCCGTGACCGACGCCATGCTCGAACTCTACAACAACGTCGCCGGCATCCTGCAGAACAAATACCCCCGGAGTCCCTCGAAGCTCGGGTTCCTGGCCTACGGCAACATGACGCTGCCGCCGGTCCGCGCGATGAAGGCCGAGCGGTCGCTGTTCTGCGAGCTGGCCCCGATCGACATCGATCCGATCCACGGCATGGACGACGAGCAGTCACCGCCGCGGCAGGAGTACCGCGACATCCTGCACGCCTGGGCGCGGGTCATGCAGGGGCGGCTGGCCATCTACGACTACGACCAGGGGATGCTCGTCTGGCGCGACCTTCCCAATCCCTCCCACCAGGCGTTCCGCCAGGACGTCCAGCACTACCGCCAGGCCGGCATCCTCGGCATCAACACCGAGAGCCGCAACGCCATCGCGACGACCTTCCTCAACCTCTACCTGCGCGGCCGCCTGATGTGGGATCCCGACGTCGACGTCGACGCGCTGCTGGCCGAATTCTACCCGAAGTTCTACGGCCCGGCCGCCCAGCCGATGGAGACCTACTGGAACACCATCTACCAGGCGTGGAGCGATACCATCGTGACGGAACACGAATACTTCGTCGCGCCGGCGATCTACACGCCGGAAGTCATCGAAACCTGCCGCAAGAGCCTGGCCGAGGCCGAGAAGCTCGCCGCCCCCTTGCAGGGCAAGGTCCACCGCACACGCCAGGAGAAGCAGGTGCTCGAGCGGATGGCCTTCACGCGCCTGAGCTTCGAGATGATCGACGGCTATCTGGCCATGGCGCGCGCCGCTGCGACGGCCTGCGACTACGCCCGCGCCGCCGCCATCGGGCGCAAGACGCTGGCCGTGCGCGAGAAGCTGACCGAGATGAACGGCACCTTCACGACCTATCGCCGCATTGGCGAGAAGGGTCCCGCCTGGTGGCCGGGCGAGGTCGAGCAGTATGCCAAGCTGGCCGAGCTCACCGACGGCACGCGCGGCACGCGCCTCATCAACCTGCCGCTGGAATGGGCCTTCCGCCGCGACAAGGCGCGCGCGGGCGTCCAGGCGGGCTATGCGACGCAGCCGGTCGACCTCTCCGTCTGGAACGAGCGGCGAGCGGCGCTGACGCCGGACAACCGCAAGGATTACCCCGACGCCTGGGAGCTGCTGCGCACGGATCTCTATGCCCAGGCACAGGGCATCCGCGATCCCGACCGCCAGAGCTTCACCGGCGACCTCTGGTACCGCGTCGATGTCGAACTGACGGCGGCCCAGCTCAAGGACGGCGTGCGGCTGATGTTCCCGGGGCTCTTCAACGAGTGCTGGCTCACGGTCAACGGCGCGGAGGCCGGCTACCGCAAGCAGGGCAAGCTCTGGTGGCTGAACGACTACCGCTTCGAGTGGGATGTCGACCTGACGGGCAAGCTCCAGCCCGGCGTCAACACGCTGGTGCTCCGCGCCAACTGCGAGCACCATCTGGGTGGTCTCTTCCGCCGGCCGTTCCTGTACGCACCGGTCGCCGCCGCGGCCCCCGCCCAGTAACTCAGCGCCAGGCCAGGCGGTTCAGGAAACTACGGACGGCCGAACGCGTGCTGTAGCCGCCGTCACGCCGCACGCGCCCGTAGAGCACCCAGCTCGCGGCGAGCGCCAGCAGGGCCAGGGCGAACAGCACGGTGTAGCCATCGGGTGCCCCGGGCGCCGGCGGCCCGCCGCGGGTCGCGAACAGGTGCAGAACCGCCCCGCCGACCAGGGGCACGAGCCCGCCCGCTCAGTCGTCGGCGAACAGGCGAACCTTGACTTCCTTGCGGAAGCGGCAGGACCCCGCCCCGCAGAGGTCGTCCACGCAGGCGCTGACCAGCCCGACCGGGTAGCCCACTGTCCAGAGCAGGTGCATGCCGTTGGGAATCTCGCAGTGCAGCGGCACCTCGACCGGCACCCGGTTCGTGGCCGCGAAGGTGCAGCGGTAACGGTGCGGCCGGCGCTTGCGCCAGGGCGACGAGGTGAAGGTTACGTCGGCGGGCGTCTGCACGCGCGCGTAGACCTCCCGGGTCGCCTCGTCGACGATCACGACGGAGGCGCCATCCGGGCGGCTGCGGAAGGTGACGGTCTGCGTCGCGGGGATGCGCCACAGGGTGCCGCAACCCGCGCAGGCGCCCAGCGCCAGCGCCAGCAGGCAGGCCAAAGACGGCTTGTGAAACGCGCGCATCGAATCGACTTCCTTTCCATTCCCGTGCCGGACGCAGCGGCCCGGCCGGTGGGCTCACCCCTTGAAGATCACGAAACGGCGCATCGCGTAGTTGATCAGCAGCGAGGCGACCAGGTTGGCGCCGAAGGCCAGGGTGGTCTGCATCGCCAGCCGGACGATCAGCCAGCTCTGAACCGCCGTGCCGAGCAGCATGCTGAGGCCCGAGACCCCGAAGAAGAGGAGAAACTCGATGGCCCAAGGGTGCCGTCCCGGCTTGAAGACAAAGCGCCGGTTGAGCAGGTAGCACAAGGTGTTCGAGCCGACAAAAGCGCCCGCATTGCCGATCGCCGCGCGCCAGGCGCGGGTCGCCTCGGCGACGAACGGGACCTCAAGCCCCAGAAGCCGCACCAGGAAGTCGTCCGGCGTCAGGCAGGGGAGGACGAAGAGGGCGCAGGCGTAGAAGAGGAGAATGTGGCTGGCCGTCGCCAGCCCGCCGACGACGGCATACTTGATGAATTGCAGCACGGGGCCGGCCTCATGGCTGAGGACGTGGCGCACCATGCGGATCGGTTCCGAGGATTTCCGCAACAGTCACAACCCCTTGCGGGACAGGCCCGCCCCGGCAGTGGCCAGCCGCGCGGCTGGAGAAAATGGCACGCCCACGGGGAGTCGAACCCCGCTTACAAGGATGAAAACCTTGTGTCCTAACCGATAGACGATGGGCGCGTGGTGATTAGTCCGCAAAAAGTAGCAAAACGGGCGAAATGACGCAAGTGCAAACATTCGCACTGCAAACATTCGCACCCATGGGCAAATGGGCAAAAAATACCCCCGGATTGCGGCGATCGGTGTTCCCCGCTGCGGCTAGGCGGGGACGCCGTCGCCCCGCCCCTCCGTACCCCCCCACACGTTCACACCCCCACACTCCCACACAGAGGACAGGCAGGAATGCCTGTC
>JAAYZJ010000421.1 GCA_012514915.1 Lentisphaerota bacterium
CCCTACAAAACCAAACTGGACGGGCCGGCCGAGCAGCGGGCGGTTGATGTGCTACGCGCGTTCGGCGCCGATACGGTTGTCCTGGCCGGCTTCATGCGGGTGGTTAAGGCGGGATTGCTGCGCGCCTTTCCCCAGCGCGTGCTCAACATCCATCCGGCTCTGCTCCCCGCCTTCCCGGGCCTGGCGGCCTGGCGCCAGGCGCTCGACTACGGCGTCAAGGTGGCGGGCTGCACCGTCCATCTGGTCGACGAGGGGATCGACAGCGGGCCGATCATCGTGCAGCGGAGCGTGCCGGTGCTCGACGACGACACCCCTGAATCGCTGCATGCCCGCATCCAGGTCCAGGAGCACCAAGCCTACCCCGAGGCCCTGGGCCTGCTCGCCTCCGGGCGGCTGCGGCTCGATGGACGGCGTGTGTGTGTGCTGGCGACAGACGGGGATCCTGCCCAGCGGAGCGACCATCAACCCGAAGGCGCGTGAAGACATGGCCACAATCGATGTTCTGCTGCAGCACATGGTCGCCAATGGCGCGAGCGACCTTCACCTGACGAGCACCTTCAAGCCCTACCTGCGCATCAGCGGCGCGATGGAAATACAGGATAATTTCGCTCCGCTTTCGAGCGAGGCGATCCTGGCAATGCTGGCGGAAATCATGCCGCGCCACAACCTGGAGCAGTTCCAGCGCGAATGGGACACCGACTTCGCATATGAAGTCGCAGGCCTCGGGCGCTTCCGCATCAATGTCTTCAACGACCGCTACGGGGTCGGGTCCGTCATGCGCCTGATCCCCTCGGAGATCCCGACGATCGAGCAGCTCGGCCTGCCGGCCGCGCTGCGCAACTTCTGCTACCTCTCCAAGGGGCTCGTGCTCGTCACCGGACCGACCGGCAGCGGCAAGTCGACGACGCTCGCCGCGTTGATCGACTTCATCAACCACATCCGCGAGGAGCACATCATCACGATCGAGGATCCGATCGAGTTCGTTCACGAGCCGGTCAAATGCCTGATCAACCAGCGCGAGGTTCACCGCGACACCGAGAGCTTCGCCCGCGCGCTTCGCGCGGCCTTGCGCGAGGATCCCGACATCGTGCTGGTGGGCGAGATGCGCGACCTGGAGACGATCGAGATCGCGATCGAGACAGCCGAGACGGGCCATCTGGTGTTCGGCACGCTACACACCAATTCGGCGCCGGCCACGATCGACCGCGTGATCGACAAGTTCCCGGCCGACCGGCAGAACCAGATACGCTCGATGCTTGGCGACGCCCTGCAGGGGGTGGTCGCCCAGACGCTGTGCCGCCAGATCGGCGGGGGCCGGGTGGCCGCCTTCGAGGTGCTGGTCGTCAACGTGCCGGTGGCCTCGCACATCCGCGAGGGCAAGACGTTCATGATCCCGTCCGTCATGCAGACGAGTCGCGGCCTGGGGATGCAGACGTTCAGCGAGGAACTCACCCGGCTGGTGCTGAAGGGGAAGATCACCGTGGAGGAGGCGTACATCAAGGCCGTCAACAAGGAGGAGATGCGCGTCACGCTGGAGAACCACGGCCTGCCGCTCGACTTCCTGACCGGCGAGACGGTGGTCGCACCCGACCGGACCGAGGAGGTGCGTCTCCTGCTTGAGCAACTGCGCCAGAACATGAAGGACGCACCCGACGACGCCAACGCCCTCAACGACACCGCCTGGATCCTGGCCACGACGCCGGTCGAGTCCCTGCGCAACGGGCGCGAGGCGGTCAAGCTGGCCGAGCGCGCCGTCAAGCTGACCCGCGGGGAGGAGGCGTCCATGCTCGACACGCTCGGCGTGGCGCATGCCGCGACGGGGGCCTACCGGCGCGCAGCCGAATACGCGCAGCAGGCGCTCGATCTGGCTCGGGCCAAGCGGCTGGAGGCGATGATCGGCCCGCTGACGATGCGCCTCAAGCTCTTCTCGACCGAGAAGCCGTTTCTGGATGACTAGCCTGCACCAGGGGCCGTCGCGTCCGCCAGGGCTGCGGCGCCCCGCCGCGCGTGGCTACCGCGGCGGCCAGTGGCGTGTCAGCGCCGCCAGGCGCCGCGGAAGCTCGGTGTAGGGAAACAGCCGGCCGTACTCCAACAGACCGGAGAGCGCGGTGGCGATGACGTGCTCGCCGCGCTCCTCCATGATCGAAACGGGGTTCAGCCCGCCGATCACCACCGCGCCGCAACACCCCTCGCTGGCCGGGATACCGAGCAGGTCGCAACCGGGGGCGCCCATGCGGTAGAAGCCGCCCAGTCCCATGGCGTCGGTGCGGGCGGCGATGCTCCGGGCCAGCCCGGCGGCATCGGCCGGCAGTTCGCGGAAACTGGCGCCGATCAGTCCGTTGCCGGTGCGGATGGCGCGGCGGTAGGAAGTGAACCCCCCGCGGATGAAGATCACCAGGGGATCGATGCTCGTGCCGCGGTAGTCGATCGCCTCGGCGAAGCGGGCGGGCTCGCCGTCGCGCAGCTCCAGCAGGCCGCCGTACTTGGACTGGACCGGAATTCCCTGCTTGAGCAGCACGCCGTTGAGGACGATCGAGCACACCGTGCAGAAGCCGATCCTGCGCGGCGGGATGTCGACCGCCCCGATCCGCTCGCCCGGGCCGGCCAGGAAGACCAGTTGCCCCATGCCATACCCCTTGGCGAAAACCGCGGCGATCTCGCCGAGCGACTGCCGCAACTGATCGGGTTCGCAGACCGTCGTGTTGACGACGACCGTGCCGCTGCGCCGTTCCAGATCCAGGGTCATGGCGTAGCTCATGGCGTCGATCTTGGACGACAGGAAACCGATGCGCTCCACGGTGCGGGCGGTGCGCAACTCGGCCAGCCCGGCCTCGGAGAGGCGGCGGCCGCGGCGTCCCAGACGGAGGGTGACGCCCTGCGCATCCATCTCCTGCAGATCGAGGCGGATGGTCCGCTCACCGACGTCCAGGCCACGGAGGTTGAGCTCGTAGGCGATGTCGTGGCTGACTACGGGGCCGTCGTGCCGCTTGAGGACCTCGAGAATCGCCAGCCGCCGCCGTTTGAATTTCTCGTTCATGCTCAGGGTGCCGGTGGAAAGAGACGTGTGCGAACCTCCCGCGCGCCGATGCCCCGCACGCGGACGCGCTTGACCCGGGCGCCGGCGCCGCCGACGATCTCCACTGCCCGCGCCGGCACGCCAAGGCGCCCGGCCAACCACCGGACGAGGGCCGCGTTGGCCTGCCCGTCGACGGGCGGCGCCTGCAGGCGCACGCGCAGCCAGTCGGCGTCGGCGCCCGCGACCTCGTTGGTCTGCGCGCGTGGCGTGGCCTTGATCGTCAGGACGACCCCGGTGTCATTTTCCGTCAGCCAGCTCATGGGGCGGGGGACCAGGCGAGGAGCATGCGCAGCAAGCCGGTGGCGAGCCCGTAGAGGATGTTCATGGCGAAGAAATAGGCGAGCGGCGTCAGGTCGATCAGCCCGATGACGACCGGGCGGCGGCTGAACCCTCCCAGCAGGAATGCGACCGACTCGCGCGTCAGTTGCTGGAGGCCGTGGTTCTGCGTGATCGTGGCCAGCAGGCTCGCCAGGACGACGCCCATCATGGCGCCGCCGGCCGTGTGCAGGCTATCGGTCAGGGAGAGGGCCGTCAGCCAGCTCAGGCGGACGACCGCCGCCACCGGCTGCTGCCAGTCGAGTGCCGCCGGCAGGGCGGCCAGACCGTTGGGGAAGGAGCCCGTGAACGGCCGCCCGACATGCTGCAGGTGAATGACGAGCAGGGCGTTCAGCGCCACCAGGGCAAGTCCCATGTGGAGGCGTGGCAGGAGGGAGAATGGCCGGGTGAAATGGGCGAAGGCCTCAGCCACGCGGTCGGGCCTGCGGGCGGGGGTCATGACGGCGATCAGGAAGCCCAGGCCCCAGATCCGGATCAGGAACACGACGAAGACGGTGATGCTGAACACGGTGCAGTCGAACCAGTTGCCGACGCCCAGGACGCGTCCGAACCCCATGCCGACGACAATCTGCCAGTCGGCGCCGGCACTGCACAGCAGCACACCGCGGAAGGCGAGGAGAAAGAGGAGCGAGAGCCCAGCGATCCAGGCGGAGGGGAGGCCGATCAGCACGGGGCGCAGGAAATCGATGACGGCGTCGGCGAGTCGGCTTGGCCCGGAGAGGAGGGGGTTGAAGGTGAACTCATGCGGGCCGACGCGCCAGAGGCGCATCCACAGCAGCAGCAGAAACACGTTGGAGAGGAGAATGAGTGCGTTCATGAAGGCGAAGGACCTCGTGGCGTGCCGGCGGGGCGTGCGGGCGACTCCATGGTACGCGACACGGCGGCGCCGAATTCGCCCAGGGCGCCGCGTGTGTGCCCGGTTGCCGCCAGCACGGCATCGGTGGTGCGGAAATGGCATTTGGCCGTGCCGAGCAGGATCTGCGGCCCTTGCGCCTGCACGAGCTGGATGGCCGTCTGCCGCACGGCGTCCGACGCGCCTTTCGGCAGGGTGGCGCCATGGGCACGCCCGAGTTGCTGCAGGGCCTGCAGAAAGGATTCGCGGGCCAGGACCGAGGCCGCCGCCACGGCGATATCCGATTCCGCCTTGTGGTGCTGCTCAAGGATGATCGATCGCCCCTTCTGCATGAGCGACCGCTTGATCAGGTGCTCGGCGCCGAACTGGTCGGCCACGGCGCGCGGACAGCCCGGCAGGCTGGCCAGCAGGTTCTCGATGGCGCGTGCATGCGCCCAGGCCAGCAGGCGGTTGACGTTGCGGATCTTGGTGTAGAGACGGTTGTAGGTCTCGGGTCCGATCGCGACGAGCTTGAAGCGGTTGGGGCCCAGCAGGGAACGGAGTTTGGCGCCGATCGCCAGAACCTGCTTGTCGTAGAGCTTCTTGCAGTCCTTGACGCCAATCTGTTCCATCGCCTGGGCCAGCGTAGGATCGACGTAGGCCGAGGCGATCACCAAGGGGCCGAAGAAGTCCCCCTTGCCACTCTCGTCGATGCCCATGTGGGGCGACGTCGCACCGGGGTTGACGACCGCCTCGTAGCCTAGTGTGGCCTGGCCGAGCACCTCCGGTTCGAGGATGAAGACGACGAAGTCCTCGGTCCCCTTGCCCTGGATGAGCAATTTGCCGCTGGTGTAGAGGTTGATGCGGCAATTGGGGCCGTCGACGGCCATGACGGTATGCGGAACCGCCGCCGGGCGGTAGTTGCCGCTGGAGAGGATCGCGCAGAGCTTGTCCCGCTGGGCGTCGGTCAGCTTGCATCCATAGGATGTGCGAGGGGGTGCCATGCCCGGAGTATAGCAGGACGACGGTTCCAAGGCGAGAGCGGCCACGCCCGGCTAGTCGGACGGTTCATCGAAAATGAACGTGATTTCGCCGGGCCGGACGCGCTTGTTCTGCCGGGCGATATGCTCGACGAATTCGGGATCCTCCTTGAACCGCGTCTGCATGCGCTGCGTCCGGGCGAGTTCCTGCTGCTGTTCAAGGGTGGCGCGCTCCAGCGCCTCACGTTTGGCCCGCAGCAGCCGATAGGTCTCGACCCGCGGCTTGAGCACGGCGACGCCGACCACGAGACTGATCCCGATGACCACCGTGAAGACGGTGTTTAAAACCCACTTTCCGACGCTTGGAGGCATGATTCAACCCCGACACGCGGGATGCCACGCCGACATCCCGTCAACCAGATGATACTATAGCGCCCCTCGCGCCGGTTGACAATTGAAAATGGGTTGCCCAACCGTCCTTCATGGATCAGTGGCCGAGCCCTGCAGGAAGACCGTGATGCGCGTGGCGCTGGCGGGCGTGGCGCGCGTGGCATGGATCATTCCAGCCCGGCTACCCTGGGCAAACAAGGCCTGCCCGCCGGCACGGACGATTTCGCGCCAGCCATGGACGCCCAGGG